>NZ_CALAYQ010000050.1:0-59542 GCF_937894855.1 uncultured Zoogloea sp. | reverse complement strand
ACGCCTTCTTCCACAAACCCGAAGGCGGCGGCAAGAACTACTTCTGGGAAAGCGAGATCGACATCCAGAAGGATGCCAAGGGCCAGATCACCGGCGCGACGCTCAAGAAGGATGGCACGGTGCTCGAGCACGAGCTCACCACCATGTCCAAGTCGAAGAACAACGGCGTGGACCCGCAGGCCCTGATCGAGCAGTACGGCGCCGACACCGCGCGCTTCTTCATGATGTTCGCCGCGCCGCCCGAGCAGACCCTCGAATGGTCCGACGCCGGCGTCGAAGGCGCCTACCGCTTCCTCAAGCGGGTGTGGTCCCTCGCAGCAGCCAAGAGCGATGCAATCGCTTTCGCGCGGAAGCACAACTTGGCATTACAAGTTCAACTTGAAGATGCGCCGAAGGCAATCAAAGCAGCAAGGCGTGAAATGCACTTGCTGCTCAAGCAAGCAAACTACGATTTGAGCAAGCAGCAGTTCAACACCGTTGCATCAGCCACGATGAAAATGCTGAACACGATCGATCGGCTCTCGATGGATGGTGAGGCGGGCCCCAACGGCGCATACCTCAACTATTACAGTCAGTTCATCGAAGAGGCTTTCGGCATCCTGCTGCGCGTGCTCTCGCCGCTCACCCCGCACATCAGCCACGCCCTGTGGGCCCAGCTGGGTTACGGCGACGACATCCTGGCCGCTGCCTGGCCCGAGCCCCTGGAGGCCGCGCTGGTTCAGGACGAGGTCGAGCTGATGCTCCAGGTGAACGGCAAGCTGCGCGGCTCGGTCCGCGTGGCCGCCGACGCACCGAAGGACGTCATCGAAGCCGCCGCCCTCGCCAACGAGGCCGCGGTAAAGTTCCTGGAAGGCCGCCCGGCGAAGAAGGTCATCGTCGTGCCCGGCCGTCTCGTCAACATCGTCGGCTGATCGAACGGAGGTTTCGCGTGATGCGCATCCAAGCCTGCCTGCTGCTCGTCCTGCTCGCCACCGGGTGCGCCAGCACCCCTGGCGACCGTACGTGGTACCAGAGCCTCGCCAACGAAAACGCCCGCCGGCAGTACGAGCCCGGCCGCGACATCAACCGCGAACCTCCGCCGCCCAGCTTTGATGCCTACGAGCAGGAACGCCGACGCCTGAGAGAGAACCAAGCCAAATGAACGCGCCCCACTCCGCCGGCCGCCGCCGGGCCCTGCTCGCCCTCGGTGGCGCCACGCTCCTCGCAGGCTGCGGCTTCCAGCTGCGCGGCGCCCGCCCGCTGCCCTTCGACTCGATCTACCTGAACATGTACCAGTACTCGGAGCTGGCCGCCGCGATCCGGCGCCAGATCCGGGCCAACGGCAACACCATCGTCACCGACAAGGCCGAAGACGCCCAGGTGCGTCTCGAGGTTCAGGCCGACGTCAAGGACAAGGTGATCCTCGCCCTCAACACCCAGGGCCGCGTCCGCGAATACCAGCTGCGCCAGCGCTTCATCTTTCGGCTGGTCGGCAAGAACGGTCAGGAGATCATGCCCTCCAGCGAGATCTTCCTGCGCCGCGACCTGGCCTTCGACGACACCCAGCTCCTCGCCAAGCAGCAGGAAGAAACCCTGCTCTACCGCGACATGCAGAACGACCTCGTCCAGCAGCTGATGCGTCGCCTCGCCGCCGCCAAGATGCCGGAAGCGCCGCCTGCCGCCGCGCCTGCCCCGGCGCCCGCAGCCAAGCCGTGAACCTGCGCCCCGAGCAACTCGCCGCGCACCTCGACAAGCCCCTCGCCCCGCTCTACGTCCTGCACGGTAACGAGCCGCTGCTGGTCCTCGAGGCCGGCGACGCCATCCGCGCCGCCGCCCGCAAACAGGGCTACGCCGAGCGCGAGGTGCTGGTCGCCGGCCAGGGCTTCAAATGGACGGAGCTGCAGTCCGCCGCCGGCAATCTGTCCCTGTTCGGCGCCAGCAAGCTCGTCGATCTGCGCATCCCCAACGGCAAGCCCGGCCGGGATGGCGGCGAAGCCCTGCAGCGCTACGCCAAGACCCTCGACGACGGCATCGTCACCCTCATCACCCTGCCCGAGCTCGACTGGGCAACCCGCAAGGCCGCGTGGTTTGTCGCGCTCTGCGAAGCCGGCGTGGCCATCGAGACCAACGCGCCGGAGCGCGACCGACTGCCCGACTGGATCGCCCAGCGCCTCGCCCGCCAGCAGCAGAAGGCCGGCCCCGAGGCCCTCGCCTTCATCGCCGACCACGTGGAAGGCAACCTCCTCGCCGCCCACCAGGAAATCCTCAAGCTCGGCCTGCTCCACCCGCCGGGCGAGCTCTCTTTCGATGCAGTGCGCGAGGCCATCCTCAACGTCGCCCGCTACAACGTCGATTCCCTGCGCCAGGCCATGCTCGAAGGCGACGCGGCCCGCTGCGCGCGCCTCCTCGAAGGCCTCAAGGGCGAAGGCGAGGCCCCGCCGCTCATCCTGTGGGCGCTCGCCAACGAGATCCGCACCCTCGCCAACCTGCGCCAGGGTCTCGACGAAGGCCAGCCCCTGCAGGGCCTGATGAAGGCCGAACGGATCTTCGACGACCGGCGCCGCCAGGCCATCCAGCGCGCCCTGCCCCGCCTCGACGGCGCCCCCCTGCGCACAGCCATCTTGCACGCTGCCCGGATTGACCGGATGATCAAGGGTCTGGTCGGCGGCGACGTGTGGGACGAATTCCTCCAGCTGTGCCTGCGCCTCACCCGCGGCGCCACGCCGGCACGACGCTGACCCGCCGGCAATCGATTCAAAGCGAGAAAAGATGGACATCAAGACCTACATGCAGACCGTCGGCCGTCAGGCCCGCGCCGCCAGCCGCGCTGTCGCCGCCGCCTCCACCGAGGCCAAGAACAAGGCTCTCCTGGCCATGGCCACCGAGATCCGCGCCCGCAAGGCGCAGCTCCTCGACGCCAACGCTCAGGATCTGGCCGAAGCCCGCGCCAATGGCCTCGAGCCGGCGATGATCGACCGCCTCGCGCTGTCCGAAAAAGGCATCGAATCGATGGCCCTCGGCCTCGAGCAAGTCGCCGCCCTGCCCGATCCGGTCGGCGAGATGACCGACCTCAAGCGCCGCCCGTCGGGCATCACCGTCGGCAAGATGCGCGTGCCGCTGGGCGTCATCGGCATCATCTACGAAGCCCGCCCCAACGTGACGGCCGACGCCGCCGCCCTGTGCCTCAAGTCCGGCAACGCCGCCATCCTGCGCGGCGGCAAGGAAGCCCTGCACTCCAACCAGGCCATCGCCGCCTGCGTGCGCGCCGGCCTGGCCGCCGCCGGCCTGCCCGAGATGTCGATCCAGGTGGTCGAGACCACCGACCGTGCCGCTGTCGGCGAGCTCATCACCATGCCCCAGTTCGTGGACGTGATCGTCCCCCGCGGTGGCAAAGGCCTCATCGAGCGCATCTCCAACGACGCCCGCGTGCCCGTCATCAAGCACCTGGACGGCAACTGCCACGTGTACGTGGACGAACGCGCCGACCCGGCCAAGGCCCTCGCCATCGTCGAAAACTCCAAGACCCAGCGCTACGGCACCTGCAACACCACCGAATCCCTGCTGGTGGATACCGCCATCGCCAAAGCCCAGCTGCCCGCCATCGGCGCGATGCTGGCCGGCAAGGGTGTCGAGCTGCGCGCCTGCCCGGCGTCGCTGGCCATCCTGCGCGAAGCCGGCATTCCCGAAGCCCAGCTCAAGGCCGCCGTCGAATCCGACTGGACCGAGGAATTCCTCGCCCCGATCATCGCCATCAAGGTCGTCGCCGGCCTCGACGAAGCGATCGAGCACATCAACAGCTGCTCGTCCCAGCACACCGAATCCATCGTCACCGAGGACTACACCCGGGCGATGCGCTTCCTGCGCGAGGTCGACTCCGCGTCGGTGATGATCAACGCCTCGACGCGCTTCGCCGACGGCTTCGAATACGGCCTTGGCGCCGAGATCGGCATCTCCACCGACAAGATCCACGCCCGCGGCCCGGTGGGCCTCGAAGGCCTCACCAGCCAGAAATGGATCGTCTTCGGCAACGGCGACGTGCGCGCCTGACACCCGCCCGACGCACATCGCGCTTTCCCTGCCGGAAGTCTTCCGGTTAAGATTCAAACGCCCGTTCGAAATCGAGTAGAAACTCGATGAACGGGCGTTTGCCCATCAAAACCGAGGAGACAGCCATGCACCCCATCCTTCGCCGCGCATTCGTCGCAGCCAGCCTCACCACCGCCCTCTTCGCCGCCCTGCCGGCCCATTCAGCCGACGTCGCCGGCGT
Source organism: uncultured Zoogloea sp. (assembly GCF_937894855.1). NCBI lineage: Bacteria > Pseudomonadati > Pseudomonadota > Betaproteobacteria > Rhodocyclales > Zoogloeaceae > Zoogloea > uncultured Zoogloea sp. Next base: position 55,296 of record NZ_CALAYQ010000050.1, on the reverse strand, counting down.
GCGCTTTGACGACCGGAGCACCGTCGCCGGCAGCGACCTCGCCCTCAACGGCGCCGGCCTGCGCACCCGCTTCATGCTCAAGGTGTACGCGATGGGCCTCTACCTGCCCCGCCGCGCCGACACGCCCGACACCATCGCCACCCTGGCCGGCCCCAAGCGCATCCAGATCGTCACCCTGCGCGACCTCACCGCCGAACAATTCGCCGACGCCCTCGTCGAGGGCCTCAAGAAGAATCACAGCGAAGCCGAGTTCGCCAAGCTCCAGGCCCGCAGCGACGAGTTCCGCAACGCCCTGCTGGCCATCAAGGCCGCCCCCGCCGGCACCCAGATCCGCCTCGAATGGCTGCCCGCCAGTGGCACCCGCCTCTCGGTTGGCAATGACGCCCGCGGCAAGGACATTCCCGGCGAAGACTTCTATCGCGCCCTGCTGCGTATCTGGCTGGGCGACAAACCCGTCGATGCCGACCTGAAAAACGCCCTGCTCGGCAAAGGCTGAGCACCTTGCCCGGGCCGTGCCGCAGGCGCAGAATCCCGGCATGGCCCCCTTGTTCAATCCTACCGCCACCGATCGGCCGCCTTCCGCCATTCCGGCTTTTTCCGCGGTGATGTCAGCGCCATTCGGCGCGGTCGGCGTCCTCAGCGACGATCAATTGATCCAGACAATCGAATTCCTGCCGCCAGGCCAGCCGGAGATTTCCCCGGCCAATCGGCTCGCCGAAAAGGCCATCGGGCAGCTGGCCAATTATCTGTCGGACCCGGATTTCCCCTTTGATCTCCCGCTGGCCGGCCGTGGAACGCCTTTCCGGCGCCGCATCTGGGCCGCCATCGCCGCGATTCCCCGGGGCGCCACCCGCAGCTACGGCGAACTCGCCCGCGACGCCGGCAGCATCGCCCGGGCCGTCGGCCAGGCCTGTGGCGACAATCCCTTTCCGCTCGTCATTCCGTGTCACCGGGTCGTCGCGGCCGCCGGCGTGGGCGGATTCGCCCACGAGAATCATGGCCACCTAATAGACACAAAACGCTGGTTATTGCGCCACGAAGGCGCGATCTGAATTCCGGCAATACGCCGGATCATCGCCCGCCGTTTCATCAGAAATTCACATTCAACCAATCGCCATCATGTCCCGTCCCGACCAGCACGCGCCGGAAACGCCGGCCACCCGCTTCCTGCGGCAGCACCAGATTCCCTTCTCCACCCACCTCTATGCGTATGAGAATCACGGCGGAACGAAAGTCTCGTCCCGGGAATTGAATGTCGCCGAACACGCGGTCGTCAAAACCCTGGTGATGGAAAACGAAAGCCGCCAGCCGCTGATCATCCTGATGCACGGCGACCGCAAGGTCTCCACCAAGGAACTCGCCCGCCAGGCGGGGCACAAGCAGATCAGCCCCTGCGACCCGGCCGTCGCCCAGCGCCACACGGGCTACATGGTCGGCGGCACCTCGCCCTTCGGCACCCGCAAGGCCATGCCTCTATTCATGGAGCGCAGCATCCTCGACCTGCCGCTGATTTACATCAATGGCGGCAAAAGAGGCTTTCTCGTCGGCGTCCATCCCCACGACATTCTCCGTATACTCAAGCCAACCATCGTCACCGTGGCGATTGAATGAATAACAAAAAGACTTGCCCGATCGTCAAATAAAAGTGGCAGAATAAGCGCCTGAATAAAGGCATTGAAATGCCTGCCGTGGCGATTGGTCGTCCAGCCGCCACATTCATCTCAAACGCTGATCGCACTCAAAACGCCACACCGAAGGACAACACCGCCATGGATATCTCCACCCTTTCCCTTGCCGAATTGCGCCGTCTCCAGACCAAAGTCGAGACCGAAATCCGGCGCCGTTCCGACACGGCCAAGAAGGATCTGCTGAAGCGGATGCAGAAGCTCGCCGCCGAACACGGCATGAGCCTCACCGACGTGATCGGCGGCCAGGAAGCCATCGAAAAGGCCGCCCCCGCGCCCAAGAAGGCTGCAGCCAAGCCCGCCGCCAAGAAGGCCGCCAAGCCCGCCTCGGTGATCAAGTTCCGTCACCCGGAAAACGCCGCCATCGGCTGGACCGGCCACGGCCGCAAGCCCCAGTGGGTGATCGACTGGCTCGCCCAGGGCAAGGCCCTCGACGACCTGCGCGCCACCAGCGCCGAAGCCTGATTCAGCGCATTGCCACGCCCCTGCCGGGCTCAGCCCGGCAGGCCGGCCGTGGGAGCGTGAGCCGGAGGTTCGGCGCCATTGCGGCCGCGTTCGATGAATACGCCAACCCGCCGCACATCCTTCATCACGCCAATCTTGGCAATCGCCAGCTTCACCCACGGGGCGCCAAATTCGTCGAATAACAATTTGACGATGAATTCCCCCAGTGTCTCGATCAGATTGAATTGACGCACCGCCAGTTCGGCGCGAATCCGCTCGATCACCTTGGCGTAATCGATCGTGTCCGCAATGTCGTCATGCTCGGCTGCCGCATCCGGCACGCCAAAAGTCAGGTTGAGTTCGAGCGGCTGATCGGCAACCTGCTCCCGCGGATAGATGCCCACCCGCGACTTGACCCGCAGCGCTTCGATAAAAATGAAATCCATCGTGTGTCCCAGCTAAAATCGCGCACATTCTAGCCCGTACGCCTCCAAAAGCACTCACGCCAAAATGCATTTCGCCCTTTTGCTCCTCGCGGCCTACCTGATCGGCTCCATTCCGTTCGCGGTTGTCGTCAGCCGGCTTTTCGGCATGGCCGACCCCCGCTCCTACGGTTCCGGCAACCCAGGCGCCACCAACGTCCTGCGCAGCGGCAACAAGCTCGCCGCCGCCCTCACCCTGGTGGGCGACGCCTTCAAGGGCTGGCTGGCCGTGTGGCTGGCCGACAGCTTTGCGCCGGGCTTCGGGATCGGCGCCATCGCCGCGCCGGCAGCGGGCCTTGCTGCCTTCTTCGGCCACCTCTTTCCGGTGTTTCTCGGCTTCAAGGGCGGCAAGGGCGTGGCCACCGCTGCCGGCGTGCTGATCGGCGCCAAGGGCCTGCTGGGGCTGGCGGTGCTGGGCGTATGGCTTGGCGTGGCCTTCACCCTGCGCTACTCGTCCCTCGCAGCCCTGTGCGCCGCGCTGGCCGCTCCGGCGCTGGCCTACCTGTTCGACCTGGGCCCCAACTGGATCATCGCCATCGCCGTGATGTCGGCGCTGCTCGTGTGGCGCCACAAGGACAACATTAAACGCCTCGTTGCCGGCCAGGAAAGCCGCATCGGCAGCAAGAAAAAGGCCGGCTAAAACGCCGGCCCACCACCACACCACTCAATCCGCCTGCCCGACCACCACGGGCGGGCGGATGTCCTGCAGACTCCAGCGCGGCCGTACCGCAAACCGCCCCGCGGCGGGCTCAACCGTTTCACCGGCCGCAAAACGCAGCGCGCCTGCAAAGGCGATCATCGCGCCGTTATCGGTGCACAGCTCCAGCTCCGGATAGAACACCCGCGCCTTGCGCTTCGCTGCCGCCGCATCGAGCTGGGCCCGTAGCGCGAGATTCGCCCCAACGCCCCCCGCCACCACCAGCTGCTTGAGCCCCGTGTGCTTGAGCGCCGCCATCGACTTGGCTACCAGCACCTCGACCACCGCTGCCTGAAATTCCGCCGCCAGATCGGCCCGATCCTCCGGCACGAAATCCGGCGCCGACGCAGCGGTGAGCACCGCCGTCTTCAGGCCGCTGAAACTGAAGTCGAAATCCTTGCTGTGCAGCATCGGCCGCGGCAGCTTGAAGCGCCCCGGCTTGCCCTCCCGGGCCAGCTTTGCCAGCGCCGGGCCACCCGGATAACCCAGACCGATCAGCTTGGCAGTCTTGTCGAAGGCTTCGCCGGCGGCGTCATCCACCGTCTCGCCGAGCAGGGTGTAATCGCCAACGCCCGCCACCCGCATCAGCTGCGTATGGCCACCCGACACAAGCAGCGCCACGAACGGAAAGCTCGGCGGCGTGGCCGACAGCAGCGGCGACAGCAGATGCCCCTCCAGGTGATGCACCGGCAGCACCGGCACATCCAGCGCCACGCCGAGGGATTCTGCCACGCTGGCGCCCACCAGCAGCGCACCCGCCAGCCCCGGCCCGGCCGTGTAGGCCACCGCGTCGATGTCAGCCATCGTGAGCCCGGTGACTTCCAGCGTCTCGCGCAGCAGCAGCGGCAGACGGCGGATGTGGTCTCGGGAGGCCAGCTCCGGCACCACCCCGCCGTAGGCAGCGTGCAGGTCGATCTGGGAGTGGAGACGATGGCCCAGCAGGCCCCGGCCAGTCTCGTAGATGGCCACGCCAGTCTCGTCGCAGGAGGTTTCGATGCCCAGAACGCGCATGGATCAGCCCGAAGAAAAAACGCGATTTTACCCTTCCAGACCCCTGGGCCACACCCAAAACTGAAAATTGGGCTTGGTGGACCCGAACGACTTGGTTATACTCTTCGTTTTTCCGTCCAAAGAATTTTCGAGGAAGCACGCAATGCCGGGTATTCGCGTCAAAGAAAACGAGCCGTTCGAAGTAGCCATCCGTCGCTTCAAGCGCACCATTGAAAAAGTGGGCCTCCTGCCCGAACTCCGCTCCCGCGAGTTCTACGAAAAGCCGACCGCCGAACGCAAGCGCAAGCTGGCCGCCGCCGTCAAGCGCCACCACAAGCGCCTGCGCAGCCAGACCCTGCCCCCGAAGATGTACTAAGCAACACCCCGAGTACACGCTTCCCGCTTCGCCACGCGATACGCGCTTCAGCGCGAGCGCGTGGCGTTTGCCTTTTGGTTCGCCAGCCCGCAGCCTTGCCTTGTCGGGCCTGCGTCGCCCACCCTTTCGCCAGGAATCTCTTTCGTGTCCCTCAAAGCCCAGATCAACGAAGACATGAAGGCCGCCATGCGTGCCAAGGAAACCGCCCGCCTGTCGGCGCTGCGCCTGCTGCTGGCCGCCATCAAGCAAAAGGAAGTGGACGAACGCATCGAACTGGATGACGCCGCGGTCATCACGGTGGTGGACAAGATGCTCAAGCAGCGTCGTGACTCCGTCACCCAGTACGAGGCCGCCCAGCGCTTTGATCTGGCGAGCGCCGAGCGCTTCGAGATTGACGTGCTCACCACCTACAAGCCCGCCGGCCTCACCGTCGAGCAGATCGCCGCCGAGGTGGATGCCGCCATCGCCTCGACCGGCGCCGCCAGCGCCGCCGACATGGGCAAGCTGATGGCCGTCCTCAAGCCGAAGCTCGCCGGCAAGGCCGACATGGCCGAGGTTTCCAAACTGGTGAAATCCCGCCTCACCAACTAGGATTCATGAAGATGGCGCCGTAGCGGCCAGGCCGCCGGCGCCGGCTGGCCATCATGATTCCGCAATCCTTCATCCAGGATCTGCTCGCCCGCGTCGACATCGTCGAGGTGATCGAACGCTATCTGCCGCTCAAGAAGGGCGGTGCGAACTATTTCGCCTGCTGCCCGTTCCACGGCGAGAAATCCGCGTCGTTTTCGGTAAGCCCCACCAAGCAGTTCTATCACTGCTTCGGCTGCGGCGCCCACGGCAGCGCCATCAGCTTCCTGATGGAGTACAGCGGCCTCGGCTTCATCGACGCGGTGAAGGAGCTCGCCAGTAACGTCGGGATGGAAGTCCCCCAGGATGACTTCACGCCCAACCGCGACCGCGTCCGCGAACAATCCCTCACCGAACTCATGGCCCAGGCCGCGCGCTTCTATAAAGAGCAGCTCAAGCGTAGCCCGATCGCCATCGACTACCTCAAGGGCCGCGGACTGACCGGCGAGATCGCCGCCCGCTACGGCCTGGGCTACGCGCCCGAAGGCTGGCAGGCGCTGCAGGCCGCCTTCCCCGACTATTCCGCCGCCAGCCTGCTCGAATGCGGGCTGGTGCTCGAGAATGAGCAAGGCCGCCGCTACGACCGCTTCCGCGACCGCATCATGTTCCCGATCCAGGACCAGCACGGCAACGTGATCGGCTTCGGCGGCCGCGTCCTCGGCAAGGGCGAGCCCAAGTATCTCAACTCGCCCGAGACCCCGATCTTCGAGAAAGGCCGCGAGCTCTACGGCCTCGTCCAGGCCCGCCAGGCGATCCGCGACCAGGAATGCGTGCTGGTCGTCGAAGGCTACATGGACGTGGTCGGCCTCGCCCAGTTCGGCGTAGGCAATGCGGTCGCCACCCTCGGCACCGCCGCCACGCCGCACCACATCCAGAAGCTCCTGCGCCTCACCGACCGCGTCGTGTTCTGCTTCGACGGCGACGCCGCCGGCCGCCGTGCCGCCGGCCGGGCGCTCGAAGTCAGTCTCGAACACCTGGCCGACAACAAGACCCTCACCTTCCTGTTCCTGCCCGAAGAGCACGACCCGGACAGCTTCGTCCGCGCCGAAGGCCCGGACGCCTTCCGCGCCGCCATGAACCGCGCCCAGCCCCTGGCCGAATTCCTCCTCGCCGAGCTGAAGAAGGACGTGGATCTCGCCACCGCCGAAGGCTGCGCCAGGCTCGTCCACGAAGCCAAGCCGCTGGTCACCCGGATCGGTGCCCCGCTGCTGCGCCTGCAGGTCATCAAGATGCTGGCCGAGACCGCCGGCTTCACCCAGGCCGAGATCGAGCAGTCCTTCGGCCTCAAGAACGCCTCGGCCATGCCGCGCCGCAACGACGAGCCGCCCCCCTTCGACGACTTCGGACGGGGCGGCTTCGATCGTGGCGGCTTCGGCAACCGGGGCGATTTTGGTGGCAACAATGGCTCCTGGGGAAACGGCGGATTCCGCGGCAAGCGCCGCCAGGGCCTGCCTCGCCTCCCGCCGCGCCAGGCGCCGCAGTCGGCCATCGAGACGCTCCTCAAGCTGGTCGTCCAGCACCCCGTGTGGGCCGCCCGCCTGCCCATCGACCTGCTGCCCGGCGACACCCCGGAAGGCCTCGCCCTGATCGCCATCGTCGACGCGATGAGCGTCGGCGACCTGCCCACCCACGGCGTCGCCGCGCTCACCGAGCACTACCGCGACACACCCCACGCGGCAGCCGTGTCCCGCGCGGCAGCACAGCTGGACGACAACACAATCGACGAAACGGCCATTGAACGCGTTTTCAATGACACGCTCTACAAGCTTGAAGCGGATCTGATCGAGAAGGAAATCGTCGTTCTCAACGCCAAAGATCGGGAGTCCCCCCTGAACACAGCCGAAAAACAGCGCCTCAAGGAACTGATTTCCGCCAAACAGAGACTTAAGCCTCGCCCTAAAGCATCGGATTCGTAATATAATTTTCGGTTTCGCGCAAAACGCGCCGCCGAGACAACCGTCCATCAATCGGACGACAAATCGAGGACCGCCATGACCACGGACAAGCCCAAACAACCTCGCAAGGCCCCGGCCAAGCCGCGCGCCGCGAAGGTCAAGGACAAACTCGCCCCGATGATCGCCGAGGCTCCCTCGGCAGAAGAGGCTGAAGTCCGCCGCACGCGGCTCAAGACCCTGATCGCCCTCGGCAAGGAACGGGGCTACCTGACCTACGCCGAGATCAACGACCACCTGCCGGACGACCTCGTCGACGCCGAGCAGATCGAGTCGATCATCAGCACCTTCAACGACATGGGCATCCAGGTGTTCGACGTGGCCCCGGCCGCCGAAGACCTGCTGATGTCCGAAGTCGCGCCCACGGTCGTTGATGACGAGCAGGCCGAAGCCGAAGCCGAGCAGACCCTGTCCGCCGTGGATTCCGAATTCGGCCGCACCACCGACCCCGTCCGCATGTACATGCGCGAGATGGGCACCGTGGAGCTCCTCACCCGCGAAGGCGAAATCGAGATCGCCAAGCGGATCGAGGAAGGCCTCAAGCACATGATCCAGGCGATCTCCGCCTGCCCGACCACCATCGCCGACATCCTCGAGTCCGCCGACAAGATCTCCCGCGACGAGATGCGCATCGACGAGCTCATCGACGGCCTGATCGATCCGAACGCCGTCGAGGACATCGAAGCCCTCGCCGAAACCGAGGATCTCGAGGTCGACGACGCCGAGGACGACGAAGAGGAAGACGGCGACGGTGCCAGCGGTGCCCAGTCCGCGTCCCTCATCAAGATGAAGGCCGAGGCCCTCGAGCGCTTCGCCAACCTGCGCAGCCTCTACGAAAAGATGGCCGCAGCCCTCCAGAAGAAGGGCTACCAGGACAAGAACTACCTGAAGCTCCAGGAGCAGGTCTCCACCGAGCTGATGAACATCCGCTTCACCGCCCGCACCACCGAGCGCCTGTGCGACGCCGTGCGTCACATGGTCGACCAGGCCCGTGCCCATGAGCGCAAAATCCTGCACCTGTGCGTCGACAAGGCCAGCATGCCGCGTCCGCACTTCATCAAGAGCTTCCCGGGCAACGAGACCAACCTCGACTGGCTGAAGGCCGAGATCGCCGCCGGCCCGAACAACGCGCCGGTGCTGATGCGCATGCAGCCGGCCGTGCTTGAAGAGCAACAGAAGCTCATCGACCTCCAAGACCGCATCGGCATTCCGCTGAAGGAACTCAAGGACATCAACAAGCAGATGTCCACCGGCGAAGCCAAGGCCCGCCGCGCCAAGCGCGAGATGACCGAGGCCAACCTGCGTCTGGTGATTTCCATCGCCAAGAAGTACACCAACCGTGGCCTGCAGTTCCTCGACCTGATCCAGGAAGGCAACATCGGCCTGATGAAGGCCGTGGACAAGTTCGAATACCGTCGCGGCTACAAGTTCTCCACGTACGCCACGTGGTGGATCCGTCAGGCCATCACCCGCTCGATCGCCGACCAGGCGCGCACCATCCGCATCCCGGTGCACATGATCGAGACGATCAACAAGATGAACCGCATCTCCCGCCAGATCCTGCAGGAAACCGGCAACGAGCCCGATCCGCAGACCCTGGCCGAGAAGATGGAAATGCCCGAGGAGAAGATCCGCAAGATCCTCAAGATCTCCAAGGAGCCCATCTCGATGGAAACCCCCATCGGCGACGACGACGACTCCCACCTGGGCGATTTCATCGAAGACAACGCCACCCTGGCCCCGGCCGAAGCGGCGCTGTACTCCAGCCTGCGCGACGCCACCAAGGAAGTGCTGGACTCCCTCACCCCGAGGGAAGCCAAGGTGCTGCGCATGCGCTTCGGCATCGAGATGAACACCGACCACACCCTGGAAGAAGTCGGCAAGCAGTTCGACGTGACCCGCGAACGCATCCGCCAGATCGAAGCCAAGGCCCTGCGCAAGCTGCGTCACCCGAGCCGCTCGGAGCGCCTGCGCAGCTTCCTCGACAACGAAGCCTGACCCGTCGGGCCGCCCCGGCGGTCCGCACCCCGTTTCGTCGGGCCCATAGCTCAGTTGGTTAGAGCAGGCGACTCATAATCGCTTGGTCACAGGTTCAAGTCCTGTTGGGCCCACCAATCGCATCAAGCACTTAGGCCAGCCTCATGAGGGCTGGCCTTTTGCTTTTGGCGGTCTCTGCACCGCCACGCCGGCCAAGCGGGGCCGCGCTGGTTATCATCTGCGTTTCGACCACGAGGCCCTGCCATGCTGCTGCTCGCCATTGCCGACAACATCGGCACCATCACCCTCGACCGCGACCACAGGCGCAACGCCTTCTGCGAAGAGATGGTCCATGGATTCACCGCGGCGCTGGAATCCTTCCGCTCGGCGGGGGTGCGTTGCGTGGTGCTGCGGGCGAAGCCGGGCAGCACGGTGTGGTCGGCGGGGCACGACATCGACGAGCTGCCGGCCGCCGGGCTCGACCCGCTGGCCTGGCGTGATCCGATGCGCAAGCTGATCCGCGAGATCGAGCTGTTTCCGGCGCCGGTGATCGCGATGATCGAAGGCAGCGTGTGGGGCGGCGCCTGCGAAACCGTGTTCGCCTGCGACCTGATTGTGGCGGCCAGCGACGCCACCTTCGCCGCCACGCCGGCCCGTCTCAACGTGCCCTACAACGTGGGCGGCCTGCTCACCTTCCTCAACGCCGCGCCGCTCAACATCGCCAAGGAGATGCTGTTCACGGCCGATCCGCTGTCGGTGGAGCGCCTGTGCAGCCTGGGCGTGATCAACAAGGTGGTGGACAAGGCCGAGCTCGAGGCCGTCACCTTCGCCATGGCGCACCGCATCGCCGCCAACGCGCCGCTGTCCATCGCGGTGATGAAGGAGCAGCTGCGCATCCTGGCCGGCGCCCACACCATGTCGCCGGAGGACTTCGAGCGCATCCAGGGCCTGCGTCGGGTGGTGTACAACAGCCGCGATTACGCCGAGGGCGTGCAGGCCTTCCGAGAGAAGCGCAAGCCGGTGTTCAGGGGCGAATAGCCCCCGCCCGCTACGTGCGCAAGCGTACGGCGGCGCGGGCCTGATCGGCGTAGAGTCAAGGCTTGACCAGGGCTCTTCCGATGAAGCCATCGCGCCTGCGTGCCCATTTCGTCTCGCACCTGCAGCGGCGCCGCGCCGCCCGGCACTTCCTGCGCCATTTCAGCTTCGAGCTGTTCCGCCACGCGCCGGTCAGCAAGACGGTGCCGCCGGATCTGGCGCGCACCCTCACCGCCGCCGCCACCGAAGCGCCGGATCAGCTGCTCGCCCGCCTGCACAGCCACCCGGACGGGCTGGACGCCCAGCAGGCAGCCCGCATCCGCCGACGTACCGGCGAAAACGTGGTCCTCCACGAGAGGCCGCTGCCCGCCTGGCTGCACCTGTGGCATTGCTACGTCGATCCCTTCAACCTGCTGCTGTCGGTGCTCGCCGCCGCGTCGTGGTATTCGGGCGATCTGAAGGCGACCACAGTGATCGGCTGCATGGTGATGCTGTCCACGCTGATCCGCTTCGTCCAGGAGCGCCGCTCCAGCCGCGCCGCCGACGCCCTGAAGGCGATGGTGAGCAGCACGGCCACGGTGCTGCGACGGCAGACCGATGACCCCGCCGCCCCGGTCGAGACGCGCCACGTGGAGGTGGAAGGGCGCAACGTGCGCTGCGTCGAGATCGCCCCCCGCGAGCTGGTGCCCGGCGACATCGTGGTGCTGTCGGCGGGGGATCTGGTGCCTGCCGACCTGCGCCTGCTGTCGGCCCGGGATCTCTTCGTGGGCCAGGGCGCGATGACCGGCGAGGCCCTGCCAGTCGAGAAGTTCGACACCCAGCGCCGCGCCACCGCCACCAGCCCGCTGGAGATGGACAGCCTCGCCTTCATGGGCACCACCGTGCTCAGCGGCTCGGCCACCGGGGTGGTGCTCGCCACCGGCGCCCAGACTTATTTCGGCACCCTGGCCGACCGGGTCGCCGCCGTCGAGCAGACCCCCACCGCCTTCCAGGCCGGCGTGAACAAGGTGAGCTGGCTGCTGATCCGCTTCATGGCGGTGATGACGCCCATCGTCTTCGTCACCAACGGCCTCACCAAGGGCGACTGGCTGGAGGCAGGACTGTTTGCCATGTCGGTGGCCATCGGTCTCACGCCGGAGATGCTGCCGATGGTGGTCACCTCCACCCTCGCCAAGGGCGCGGTGCTGCTTTCGCGGCGCAAGGTGATCGTCAAGCGGCTCGATGCGATCCAGAACTTCGGGGCGATGGACGTGCTGTGCACCGACAAGACCGGCACCCTCACCCAGGACCACATTGTCCTGCAGCGCCACACCGACATCGACGGCCGGAAATCCGTCGAGGTGCTGCAATACGCCTGGCTCAACAGCCACTACCAGACCGGCCTGAAGAACCTCCTCGACGTGGCCGTGCTGGCCGGGAGCGACGAACTGGGCAAGCTCGATCCGGCGCGGGATTTCCGCAAGGTGGATGAGATCCCCTTCGACTTCCAGCGCCGTCGCATGTCGGTGGTGGTGGCCCGGCAGGATGGCGGCGACCCGCAGCACCTGCTGATCTGCAAGGGCGCCATCGAGGAGATGCTGGCGGCCTGCAGCGCGGTGCGCCGCGGCGATGCCACCGAGCCCCTGACGCCCGAACTGCTCGCCCACATCCGCACGCAGACCGACACCCTCAACGCCGACGGCCTGCGCGTGGTGGGCGTGGCAACCAAGCCCCTGCCGCCGGGCCAGGATCGCTGCAGCGTGGCCGACGAGGCCGGCCTCACCCTCGCCGGCTACGTCGCCTTCCTCGACCCGCCCAAGGACAGCGCCGCACCCGCGCTGGCCAGCCTGCGCGCCAACGGCATCACCGCCAAGGTGCTCACCGGCGACAACGCGCTCGTCACCGCGCGGGTGTGCCGGGAGGTCGGGCTCGATGTTGCCGGCACCCTGCAGGGCAGCCAGGTGGCCGAAATGGACGACGCCGCGCTGGCCCAGGCGGTGGAAGCGACCACCGTCTTCGCCAAGCTGTCGCCCCTCGACAAGGAGCGCGTGGTGCGCGCGCTGCGGGCCAACGGGCACGTGGTGGGCTTTCTGGGCGACGGCATCAACGACGCCCCGGCCCTCCACGCGGCGGACATCGGCATCTCGGTCGACAGCGCCGCCGACATCGCCAAGGAGACCGCCGACATCATCCTGCTCGAGAAGAGCCTGATGGTGCTGGCCGACGGCGTGCGCGAAGGCCGCAAGACCTTCGCCAACATGCTCAAGTACATCCGGATGACGGCCAGCTCCAACTTCGGCAACGTGTTCTCGGTGCTGGTGGCGAGCGTCTTCCTGCCCTTCCTGCCGATGCTGCCCATGCACCTTCTGCTGCAGAACCTGCTCTACGACATCTCCCAGACCGGCATCCCCTTCGACAACGTGGATGAGGAATCCCTGTGCACGCCCCAGCACTGGAACGTGGAAGGGCTGGGGCGCTTCATGCTGTGCTTCGGGCCGATCAGCTCGATCTTCGATCTGCTCACCTTCGGGCTGATGTGGTTCGTCTTCCACGCCACCACCCCGGCGGCCCAGACGCTGTTCCAGTCCGGCTGGTTCGTCGAGGGCCTGCTCTCCCAGACGCTGGTGGTGCATATGATCCGCACCCGCAAGCTACCCTTTGTGGAGAGCCGCCCCGCCCTGCCCCTGGCGGCGATGACGGCGTTCACGGTGCTCACCGGCATCGCCATCGTGATGGGGCCGCTGGCGCCCTACTTCAAGCTCGCGCCCCTGCCCGGCGCCTACTTTGGCTGGCTGGCGGCGATCCTGCTGGGCTACGCGGGGCTGATCCAGGCCATGAAGGCCTGGTATGGCCGGCGCTTCGGCTGGTGAGCCCGCTCAGGCCGCCCGGGCCTTGCGCCGGGCGTACCACCGCATGATGGGCTGCACCGAGATGCCGTGGACCAGGATGGACGCCGCCACGGTGAGCAGCGTCATCGAGATCAGCTCATCCGCCAGCGGGCCGGAAACCCCGCTGCGCAGCGCAAACATCAGATAGAACACCGAGCCGATGCCGCGGATGCCGAACCAGCCGAGCATGGCCCGCTGGTGCCCCGGCAGGCGGCGCCGAAACGTCACCACCAGCACCGCCAACGGGCGCAGCACAACAAACAGCAGCGGGATGAACCACGCCTGCGACAGGCGGAACCCCGCGTAGGGCAGCATCGCCCCGATGATCAGCACGATGGCCAGCTCGGCGAGCTTCTCGAGCTGCTGGTTGAAGACCTCCACCGCGTGGCTCATGGCGGCGCTGGCGTGGTGGGAATGGGTCTCCCGCTCCTCGTGCGCGGCGGCCTGGGGCGCCGCGTCCAGCGACACCGACCCCGGCAGCGGATCCTCCCGCACCCGATGCAGGGCCAGCCCGGCCGAGAACACCACCAGAAAACCCGACGCCAGGCACAGCTGGGCGACCCCGTAGGAGATGGCGATCAGCCCGAGGCACAAGAACTCGTCGAGCCCCACGGCGCTGTGGTGGCGGGTGCGCAGGTAGATCACCAGCTTGCCGATCAGCGCCCCGAGGATCGCCCCGATCAGCAGCCCGCCAGCCGTCGTCCACAGCAGATCGACCAGCAACCAGCGCCAGCCCCCTTCGCCCAGCTCGTGCCGGTTCATCAGCCCGAGGCCCAGCAGCACGAAGGGAAAGGCCGCCCCATCGTTGAGCGCGCCCTCCCCGGCCAGGCTGAAGCGCACCCGGTCGGGCCGCGAGCCCGGCTCCGACTGCACACCCGAGGCCAGCACCGGGTCGGTCGGCGCCAGAATGCCACCCAGCAGCACCGCCTCGCCCGGCGACAGGCCCAGCCCCCACACGCCCACCACTGCAATCAGCGCAACGGTGAGCGCCATCGCCGGAAACGCCAGCACGCAGGGCAGCACCCAGCGCCGGTCGAACATCGGCACACCCAGCTTGAGGCCAACGGCAAACAGGGAAATCAGCACCGCGATCTCGGCCATCAGGCCCAGCGCGTCGGCGTAGCGGGTGGGGTCGGGCTCGACCAGCCCCAGGCCGCCGGGCCCGAGCAGGTAACCCATGCCCAGATAGATCATCGCGCTGCTGAGGGGCAGCCGCTGGAGCAGCGTGCCCGCCAGCACCATGCTGATGAGGAGGACGCCGAGCAGCAGCGACCAGTGGTAGACAGTCATGAGAAGACACCACGGAACACGCGCGCGTGTCTCACGCAGAGTCTCGCGCAAGCGTGGTCGACCATCATGCGCCCAAGCGGGCTGCACCGTGCGCCCTTGCGTCGCCCGGCCGGCCGAAACGAGGCGCAAAAAAAGCCAGGCGGGGCCTGGCTTCGTTCGATGGGGCGATGCGGATGTTCAGCCGCGTCCGGCGAGCCGCTTGAGGAAATCCGAAAAGCCGCTCATCTCGGCCTCGAACTCCAGCGCGTGGATGCGCTCGCCGTCCAGGAAGCGCGGCAGGTAGGAGACATCGCGCCCCGTCGCGGTGTCGATCAGGCCCGGAAGGCAGGTGGTGGCGGATCTGTCGCCAATCTCCTGCAGCGCAGCGTGGGCGTTGTGGTCGTAATCGCCGCTGGGGTAGCAGTAGTGGCGCGGCTCCGGCAGGCCCTGGCCGCGGATCACGCTCGCGCAGGCGGCGAGGTCGTCCTTCAGGCGCTGGGGCACGCCCACCGGGTAAAGATGGACGTGGCCGTGGAGCTCGATGGCGCAGCCGAGGCCCGGGATCCGGGCGAGCTCGTCGGGGGTCACGTAGTCGAAGCGGCGCGAGGCCAGATCCAGCTCGGCGTCGCTCACGCCCACCGCCGCGGCAAAGCGTTCGACGAATGCCCGGTTGGCGACGGGATCGGCGATGGCTTCGAGCTGCTCGACCAGCGCCTCCACCAGCCGGCGGGTGGCCGGCCGATCGGCTAGCACGTGATGGCCATCGATGCCGGGCCCGAAGCCGGACAGGTCGATCTCGGACTTGCCGGATTTCCAGAGGATGTAGTTGAGTACCACCGGCGGGATCGGATTGCCCCGCTCGAAATACTGGGTGCACAGGTAAAGGGTGGAGGGCACGCCGTGGCGGGCGAGCACCGGCAGCAGCGCCGCGTAGGTGGAATACCAGCCGTCGTCGAAGGTCAGCACCACCGGCAGCGCCGGGCGGGCCTGGGGCGTGGCAAGGCCATCCACCGCCGCATCCAGCGGCACCACGGTGAAGCCCTTCTCCTTCAGCCAGCGCACGCGGGCGTCCAGGTGTTCGGCCGAGCAGAACAGCAGCGGGTTGAACTGGCGCTCGTCACCGATGTTGCCCCCGTGGTAGCACAGGATGCGCAGCTTCGAGCGGGTGAGGCGACGGGAGAGACCGAACAGGCCCAGCGCACGCGCGAGCCACAGAACAGAGAGTTTGAGCGTCTTTTTCATGCGGATCGATTGACCATCACGCCGGCCTGCGCCAGCGACTGCGCACTGTAGCAGAGTCTCGCCGACGGCCGGGTGCGCAAGGGCACGCCGCCATGCAGATCAGCTGTGAAAAGGTGAACATCCGGCGTTCGATCGGCCGAATGGCACTGCCCGGCATGGGCCAGGACGGGAACGGAGCGGGGAGGAAGAAAAGTGCGACCGCCGGAAGAGGGATGCTGCCTGGAGGCCTCCCCGGCGGTCAGCGCAAACCCGATACGGGTATGGAGGAGTCATTGCCTTAACGACGGATAAATCCGATTTCTTTAGCTGTCTGAAATAAAAATTTTCGTGTCATGATCAACCAGCCCGGCGCTCCCCGCAGGCTGGCAGCCCGACGAGCCTTGGCGTAGAGTTGGAAGAATGAAAGGACAAGGATTCCTGCGCCGCTTCGGCTATGCCCGCAGCGGCATCGCCGTGGCCTTCCGGCGCGAGCGCAGCATGCGCACTCACGGCGTGGCCGTGGTGGCGGTGGTCATCTTCCTCACCCTCACCGGCGCCCCGGCCGTGTGGTGGGCGCTGATCGGGCTGGCCGTCGGGCTGGTGCTGGTGGCCGAGATGGCCAACACCGCCATCGAAACCCTGGCCGACCGCCTTCACCCCGGCCAGCATCCGGAGATCGGCGTGGTCAAGGATGTGGCCGCCGGCGCGGTGCTGGTGGCCACCATCGTGGCGATCGTGGTCGGCGTGGCCTATCTGCTGCGCTAGGCGCTAGAGCGTCTTCAGGTATTCCACCAGCGCCTCCTTGTCGGCGCGGCCAAGGGTTGTGCCGAACTCATGGCCCTGGTTGCCGCTGCCCCGCTGGGTGGTGTCCATCCGCGTGCCGACCTGCTTCGCCCCTTCGCCTTCGGTCACGAAGCCCACCTTCACCGGATCAAACACGTCGTAGCCCCGCCAGAAGGCCTTGGGGCGGTCGGCGGCCGGCTCCAGCAGATCGCGCAGGGTCGGCACCGAGCCGTTGTGCAGATAGGGGCCGCGCAGCCAGATGCCGTCGAGGAAGGGGATCTTGTAGCCGGGCAGGTCTTCCTCCACCAACCCGCGCCGGTCGATGCCCATGGCGGCGACGATGCGATTCGCCTTGATGGCGGCGTCCTTGTTCCAGGTATCGAGACGCCCCTTGTCGGTGCCCACCTCGGCCAGCGGCAGCCGCGTGCCGGTGCGCGGGCTGGCGTGGCAGGCGGCGCAGTGGGCGTCGAACACCGGCTTGCCGGCGGCGGCCCGGGCGGCGTCGATGGGGAAGGGATACTTCGGCGGCGGCAGGTTCGAGAGGTAGTCCTGCAGCCACTTCACCTGGGCCAGGAAATCCGCCTTGTTGGCCGGCGCCGCGCCGAGCACGCCGAGGGCCGAATCGACCATCACCGAGTGCACGTCGTGGGTGTCGCCGGCGTAGTTGGGGAGTTGGCCGGTCTCGGCGTGGTACTTGCCGAGGTTCCACACCGCCGGGATGTCCGCCGGACCAAAGGCGTCGTCCATGGGCGCACGGATCATGAAGTAGCGGGTGAGGTTCATCCCGTCGTCCCGGCCGCGCCCCCAGTCCGGAAAATCGCTGCGGTAGATCCACGCGAACTGGGCCTCGCGCTCCAGCAGCCGCTTCTTGGTGATCGGGATGATCACGAAGCGGTAGAGCAGCCGGTCGATGATGTCCAGGTCGGTCACCCGGTCGATCTCGGCCATCAGGATGTCGGCGTTGAAGCGCGGGTCGCGGGCGCAGTCGATCAGCAGGCGGAAGAAGTTTTCGATATTCACCGTATGGCCCGGCCCGCCCACCACAAAAACGGGGTTGGAATCCGGGCTGGTGCGGTAGCTGGTGGTGTGGCAGGCCGCGCAGTTGTTGGCGACGCGGGCAAAGCCGATGGTCTTGCGGGTGAAGCCCACGGGCAGCTCCTGGCCCTGCTCCCAGGCCACGCCCAGGGCCGCGTAGCCGCCGGGGGCGACCTTGCCGTCCTGACGGAACTTCTCGGGGAATACCCGGGGCAGCACGTAGAAGATCCAGTAGGGCACGCCGGCGTCGTGCTCGGCGCCGATCGACCCGTACTTGAAGCGGCTCTCGGCGGATTCAAACACCCAGGCGGGCTGCGGCTCCTCGCGGAAGCCCCGGCTCCAGCCCAGGTAGATGCCCGCGACCACCAGCAAGACCAGGGCCAGCAGCCCGGCACTCAGGGCGGCGCGGCGGATTTCCAGGGATCGGGAATTCATGGTGTGCTCCCGCTCAGAAGGTTTTGAGGAATTCGACGAGGGCGGCCTTGTCGTCGGCCGGGAGTTCGGTGCCGTAGGCCCGGCCCTCGTGGCCGCCGTTGCCGTTGCCCGGCTGGGTGGTGTCGAAGCGGAAGAAGGGCTTGCCGCCGGCCTCGGGCAGGTTCGACACGAAGCCCACCTTCACCGGGTCGAACACATCGTTGCCGCGCCAGAACACCGCCGGGCGCCGGGCCGCGGGCTCCAGCAGATCGCGCAGGCTGGGCACCGAGCCGTTGTGCAGGTAGGGCGCACGCAGCCAGATGCCGTCGAGCGGCATGTTGGCGTAGCCGTGGGTCTTGCGGAACTGGGTGAAGCGCCACGGGTAGTCGGCGTAGAGCGTGGCCTGATTGACCGCCAGGGTGTAGGTGTAGGAATCCAGCCGACGGCGGTCGGTGCCAATCTGCGCCAGCGGCGTGACCCGCCCCACCTGATCGCCGCTGAAATCCCGCCCGGAGGCGCCGTGGCAGTCGGCGCAGTATTCCTTGTAGATCGGCGCGCCGCGCGCGGCCAGCGCCGCGTCGACCGGAAACAAGCGCGTGAAGGGCGGCGGCTCGGTCTCGAGGATCCACTCTTCCACCCGCCGGATGCGATGCACGTCGAGGGTCGGCGGTGTGGTGCCGGTGCCGAAGGCGGCGCTCTTGTTGCGCTCGGTCATGTCGGTGTTGTTGCCGTCCCAGTGCAGCTCCATCGGCCGGGGTTCGCGGCGCGGGCGCTGCAGCCAGATCGACGGAAAATCAGCCGGGGCGTCGAATTCCTCGGGCGGCAGATGATCCATCGGAAAGTTGAAGATCACCTTGGCCGAGTTGAAGGTATCGACCCGCCCCGGCCCCCAGGGCTGCTGGCGATACACCCAGTCGAAACGCCCCTTCAGGGCCAGCACCCGGTCGCGCATGATGCCGATGGCGAGCGGATACACCACGTAGCGGTCGAGCAGGTCGAGATCAGCCCCCTGGCGCTGGATCTCGGGGATCAAGTATTCCTTCGAGAACTTCGGGTCGGCCGCGCAGTTGAAGAAGAAGGTCTCGAAGCCCTGCATGTTGAACAGCGCCGCCGGCATGCCCGCCACCAGCAGCGGCGGCTGGTCGGGCGCGGTACGCACGGTGCTGGTGTGGCACACCGCGCAGTTCACGAAGACCCGGTCCACGCCCTGGTAGCGACGCTTCGAGGTGCCCACCGGCAGATCCTTCAGGCTGCCGTCGGGGTTCGTCTCGTAGAGCATCCCCAGCGACGCGTAGCCCTTGCCGGGCAGCAGGTGACCGCACACTTCGGGCAGCGCCCGCCAGATCCAGTACGGAAAACCCATCTCGTGCTCGCCGCCGGTGGAGCCGTACTTGAAGTGCTCCACCGGGTCGGCGTAATCCACCGGCGAATCGCCGCCGAAGCGCCCGACGAGCCACAGGACGACGGTGGCCGGCAGCACCACGGTGAGCGCAAAGAGGATGAGGAAACGGCGTTTCCAGCGGTGGGTGGGCGGCACGGCGCGGTGGGGCATGATGGCCTCCGTTCTCTCTCAGTGCGCCCCGGTGGCCAGGCAGGGGCGCAGGTATTCGTAACCGCCCGCCAGCAGGGCGTCGGGGTCGGGCTCGCGGCCGGTCTCGAGCCGCAGCATGGTGGCGACCACGGCCTCCATCTCCGCCCGCTCGGGGCTTGTCGCCCAGGCGGCCGGATGGATGCCGAAGGCGGGCAGCATGGATTCGGGCGGCATCGGCGTCTTCTCCCGCGCGGCGGGCAGGCGCCGGGCCATCGTCAGCCGCACCAGGATGCGTGGCGCGCACTGGCGTAGGCGCGCCTCCAGTTCGTCCCGCGGGCCTTGCAGGAAGTTGGGCGGAAACTGCTCGGCGCTCAGGTGGCAGGCGGCGCACCAGGCGTGGAAGGCCGCCAGCGGCCTGGGCAGCGGCGTGCCCATCGGCGCATCCCGGGGCGGCGTGTCGGGGGTTTCGAGGCGGGGCGTGGGCGGCACGCCTTGCGGTGGTTTGGCCGGGGCCTCACCCAGCATCTTGAGCAAGGCCGTGACCAACGCCGCGCCGGGGATCGGCCTGTCCGCCAGCAGGGCGGCGCCCTCCGGGCTGGCAGCGAGGGCCTCCATCGCGCTGGCGAGTGCCCTGCTATCGGTGCGCAGGCGCAGCTGCAGCGGCCCGGCGCCGGCCTTCAGCGCGCTGGCGTCGACGTGCTCCAGCCAGTCGCCCCCGGCCAGGCGCACGGCCTCGCCGAGGGCGAAGGCCGGCTGGGGCGGCTCGCCGGCGAGGGACAGGCGACTTATCCGCCCGTCCGCCAGATCCAGCGTGGTGCCGCCCGGCCCACGGCAACGGGAGGCCCGGGAGGCCGGCTGCGGCACGCAGTCCAGCGCCATCACCCCGCGCGGCAGGCTGGCAGCCCGACGCGCAAGCGCAGCCTCGACGCGCAGCCACTGGCCATCGGCGACGAACTCGGCAACGCCGGCCACGGCCTCGGCCAGCGCTTCCGGCGCATTGGCCCGCCACCACGCGTCCGGCGGGCGCGGCGCGAGGGGCTCGAAGCGGGCCGGCACATGGGACAGCGCCAGCTGCGCCGGCAGCGCGTCGGGCCAGCGGGTGACGCCCTGGAGCGGATTGCGGTTGGGCAGGTCGGAGCGCCCGATGGCCAGCCCGTCCGGCCACAGCCGGCCTGCCCGGCTGCGCAGGGGGCGGGCGGCGGCTTCGTCGAAGGCGGCGTCCGGGCGCCCTGCCCGGCCACCCGCCAGGCGCATGCGGATCGCGGCGGCAAACAGCCCGGCCCGGCAGGCCGCGCCAGGGTCGCCCGGCCCGCAGCCCTCGCGCCACAGGCGCTGGGAGAGGGCGAACAGGTTGGCGCGCCGCACGCCCTTGTCGATGGCGTAGGGCAGATCGACGCCGCGCCCGGTCGGAATGCCGTAGAAGCGCCGCCCCACGGCGTCGAGCCGCGCGGCGATGGCCGGGTTGGCGTTGGTCTCGTCCCACAGGGCGCGGGAGAAGATCGGCGCGCCGTTCTGGTGACAGGCGAAGCAGATGTTGCGGTTGGCGTAGAAGACCCTCGGCTGGCCGCCGGCCCGGTAATCCTTGACCAGCTGGAACTCGAAGCGGCCGGCGGCCTCGTTGTAGCTGATGACTTCCAGCACTGCCGATTTCTCGGCGTAGCCGATGTAGAGCCGGTCCTTGAGGAGCGGCGCGCCCGGGGCCGGGGGCGCATCAACGGCCAGCACGACGCGGGGAAAACGGAAGTAGTCCGGCGCCGCTGCGGTGCGCTGGAGCGAGCGGCCGAGGGGGATCAGCACCGGCTTGACCGGCGGCAGCGTGCTCGCCCCGTCGCGGGCCAGCAGCGGGTCGAGTCGGGCGAGGAGCGTGTCGAAGGGAAAGGGCACCATGTGGCCACCACGGCCGTCGGCAAAAAGTTGGTCGAACAGCGACACGCCCACCGGCGGCAGATGTGACCCCGGCGCGGCCGGATCGACGACCCAGGCGCGCATCGGTGCGGGCTCAGCCGCCACCGTCAGCGGCGCCCGGACGATGACGAACGCGGCCAGCAGCATCGACTGCAAGGCCCGGCGGATCGTCACGGCGCGCCACCCCGGTTGCGCCGGCCGGGGTCAGCCTGCCGAGGCCAGCAGCTTGCGTTGCTGGGTGCCGGGCCAGCAGTCCTCCTGGGCCTGGCCGGTCTTGATGAAGGCTTCCCGCCCCTGCTCGTCCATCGCCTTGTTGTAGAGCGTGAAGTTGAGGGCGAAGCCCTTGTCGAGATAGGCGCGGCCCAGGTAGAGGCCCGGGCGGATCATCCGGATCTCGTCGCGCACCCGCAGGCCACGGCGCCCGGCGAGGAAATCGGGGTATTCCTGGTAGCCGGAGATCTCGTCGGTGAAGAAGTAGTCGATGATGATCGACTCGCGCCGGGCGTCGAGCAGGCTCTGCCCGCAGTAGAGCTTGGCCGGGAAGAGCAGCCAGGTTTCCTTGCCATTGAAGTTCATCTTCTGGGGCTCGCCCCTCACCAGTTCGAGCTTCTTGAGGACGGACAGATCCTCGATGCGGTTGCGCAGCACCCGCGCGTCCCGGTAGAAGACCTTGCCCCGCCACAGGGTCTCGCCCACTTCCTCCAGCACCAGACCCTTGAGCTGCAGCGCGGTGCCGGCAAAGCCACCGACGAGCTCGGCCAGCCTCAGCTTGCCGCTGCCGCCCTTGGGCAGCAGGATGCGGCCGTCGAAGGCGCCATCGGGGATCGGCCCGGCGGTGAGGCGGGCGTAGATCTGGTCGAGCTGCTCCTGATCGAGGGTTGCCAGGTAATCCGGGGTGATCCTGGCGATCTCGGCGGTGGGGATCGGGAAGGCGTGATCCACCTGGGCCAGGTCGGGCTTGGAGGCGTAGCTCTTGTCGTAGGGCGCGAAGGGGATGTTGGGCTGGGCGGTCTTCTCGGGCCCGCAGGCGGCGAGGCCTGCCGCGGCACACAGTGCGACGACGGCTTGGAGTGCTTTCATGGCGGCTCTCCCTACAGAGTGGCGAGGAAGGCGGTGACGGCCTTCTTGTCGGCCTCGGACAGATCCTCGCCGAAGCGGTGACCCTCGTTTTCCACCAGCTGGTCGCAGCTCTGGTAGTTGGCAGCGATGAAGTCGTGGTGCTGGCGCAGAACGTCGACAAAGCGCGAGGGGTTCTTCAGCACCTCGTCGGCAATCGCCTGCAGGGTCGGCACCAGAGCCTTCTTGCCGGCGGCTTCGAGCCGGGCCGGGTCGCGCTTGGCGAGGAACAGATCGCCGACCAGCTGCTTGTGCTGCAGGCCGTTGAGATAACCGGCGCTGGTGCCCATCGGGATCTTCACCTGCCCGAAGCCATGCAGCGGCTTCTCGACCTTGCCCTCCAGCGGACGGATGCCCATGTCGATGAGCAGGTCGGCGTTGGTCAAAGTGATCTTGCGGCCGCGGGACGTGGGGTGAAGGAGTTCGGCCATCGAGCGCTTGTAGAGCTCGAAGCGGCCTTCGACGCTCGGGTCGTAACGCACGCAATCCGGCTGGCTGGCCAGCAGGGCGTTGTTCTCGCCGGCATAGCGGGCGCGGTGGAAGTCGTTCTCCTTGTTGGCCGGCTTGCCGCACACCTCGGGGCCGATGGCGTTGTTGTGCATGAAGGGCGCGGTGGCCCACACGTTCACCAGCGACACGTTGCGGTAGTAGCCGCGGCCGCCGTTCTTCATGGCGTCCGCCTCGGGGATGTCGGCCACCACCGGGCGGGCGCGCAGGGTCTCGTTGCCGTATTCCATGTAGAGGTGGCCGGCCATGTGGTTGGAGTGCAGCGCGCGGCAGCGGAAGGTGCCCACCTCGGTGACCGGCGTGGCCTGGTCGTTGCCGAGGAAATCCGCCCTCACCTTGCGCGGGTGGGCATCGTTGGGCGCGGCAAAGTCACGGCTCTTGAAGGGGCCGCCTTCGGCTTCGGAGATGCTCGAATGGCAGCGCGCGCAGTTCTCGGCAAACACTTCCTGACCGCGGGCCACCGCGCCCTTGCCGAATTCCTTGTCCAGATCGGCGATCAGCTCGGCGCGCCCGTAGCTGCCGGCAGCGCCCTTGGCCTTGCGGGCGTTGGCGCGGGCGACGTACAGGTCAGTCTCATCGGATTCGGCGGAGGCGAAGAAGTCGAGGAGGTTCTGCAGGCGATCCTCCACCGCCCGGAAATTCGGGCAGTCGCGGCGGCACTGGCCGACGTTGAACGGCGTCTGGCCGAAGCCGCGCTGCTCCGGGTCCACCTGGCGCATGTCGGTGAAGTGATTGACCCAGCACTGCTCGGAGCACGAGCCGATGTTGAAATACACCCGCTGGATCGCCTCGTGGGCGCCGGTGGAATCCTCGCCGCCTTTCAGGATGTGGTGGATGCCCGGCAGATTGACCTTGGTGCCGCCCAGCAGAACCGGCGTCACGTCGTCGCTACGGGTCGAGAACTGCCAGCACTTGCCCTGGCGGTTCGGCTCGCACCAGCACCTGGCCTCGTCCTTCTCGGCGCCGCAGTCGGCCACCTTGCGCCACTTGCTCACCGATTCGCCCTTGAACACCGGGCGCTGGGCCACGTTGATGAGCGCGTTGATGGTGCCGGGGTTGTTCACCTGGTCGTGGGAGATCGCCGAGGTGTCGGTCACGCCAGGGCGGGCGTGGGCGAACATCTGCCATTCCAGCGCCGACTTGGGCATGCCGGAACCCAGCAGCTCCGACATCCGGGTGTACTGGTTGCCCACCAGGCCCTTGATGTTCTCCCACTTGGGGTGGGCCGGGTCGGCCGGCGGGTTGAGGGGGTCGAAGGCGATGTGGCACGAGCCGCAGCTGGTGCCGATGAGGAAGGGCGGCTCGATGGAGCCGTCGGCCAGCTTGCTCACCCGGCTGTCGGATTCGACGCCGGTGCGCGCATCCAGCTTGCTGTCGAAGCCGGCCCAGCTGGCGGTGCCGCCGTTGAGGGCCTTCCACTTTTCGGGGTCGAAGCGCGGGTTGGGAAACTTGCGGATGCCCAGCGCGCCGGTGGAGGTGCCGAAGCGCAGGTCGCACGCCGAGTGGCGCTGGTCGAGCTTGCCGCCCTGGCTGTGGGGGTCGTCCGGGTCGAGGGCAGCGTCCTTCAGGCCACAGGCTGGGTCGATGTAACCCGGCTTGCCCACGTATTTGAGGAGCACGTCGTCGCCGGGGCACTAGTCGAGGCCGAAGGTTTCGTCGGGCGTTTTGGCCGGGCAGTTGGCGTCGCCGGGCTTGCAGCAGGACGGATCGTTGATGATGCCCCAGGCCCAGAAGCGATCGTCGCGCTGGTCGGTGCGGAGCACCCGGTACCAATCCACCAGCACGCCCACGCGCTGCTGGAAGGTGTAGGTGTGGAAGCGCTCGTTGCCGCCGGTGGCCTTGAACCAGATCAGCCGGCCCACGCATTCGGATTCGTTGAGCCCTTCCCGCGCGCAGGCTTCAAAGTAGGGCTGATTCTGGTCCTGCACGCCGGTTTCGGGCACCTGGGCGTGGGGCGGCGCGGGCTGCACCGCGGGCGTGTTCTGGGCCAGCGCCGCCAGATAGGTGCGTTTCATGGTTGCATCCCCTTCCGAAGATTGCAGCCCGGCACCTATCCCCGCCGCCTGGGAATCAAGGTTCCGTCGGTCGGTCGCGGGGCTCTCTGTCGGGGCCGGTCATGATGGTGTTATAGCAAAGATCATGACCGTCGCAACGCAACATGCCCTAAGGTCAACCCGCCCGATGAATTTCACAGTTGATCCCACGCCGGCACCGGGCCGAGGCGTTCGGCCAGGTAGTCGGCCAGCGCCCGCACCCGGGTGGGCAGGTAGCGGTTGCTCGGGAACACCGCGTTGATGCCCACCTCGGGGCCCGGGTAGTTGTGCAGGATCACCTGCAGCCGGCCCGCCTTCACCGCCGGCGCGGCGATGAAGCTCGGCTGACGGCACACGCCCAGCCCCCGCTCGCAGGCATCCAGCAAGGCCTCACCGTTGTTGGACTGGAGGCGGCTCTTCACCGGCACCCACACCGTCTCGTCGCCCACCCGGAAGGGCCAGCTCGACCGGGGCGTACCGGTGTAACCCAGGCAGTGATGCCGGCCCAGGTCTTCGGGGCGCACCGGCAGGCCATGGCGGGCGAGGTAATCCGGCGAGGCCAGGGTGAGCATCCGCGACGAGCTGAGGCGCCGCGCCACCAGGGTCTGGTCGAGCTGGCCGGTGATGCGTACCGCCATGTCGATGCCGCTCTCGATGAGATTCACCTGGCGGTCGTTGTAATCCACGTCCAGCGTCACGTCGGGGTACAGATCGACGAAATCCGCCACCAGCGGCGCCAGATGCCGCACCCCGAAGCTCACCGGCACGCTGATCCGGATCGGCCCCCGAGGCGCCCGTCCGCCCCCCGACAGATCGCCCTCGGCGGCGCCAACAAGGCCAAGGATCTCGCGGCAGCGCTCCAGGTACACCTCGCCCTCGGCGGTGAGCTTGAGGCTGCGGGTGCTGCGGGCGATCAGCTTGACGCCCAGATGGGCCTCGAGCCCGGTGATCTGGCGCGTCACCATCGACCGCGCGAGGCCCAGATGCTCGGCCACCGCGGTAAAGCTGCCCGTCTCGGCCACCCGGACGAAGACGTCCATTGCGTTCAGTCGGTCCATTGTTTCAAATTCAGCAACAAAGATGTCTCGATTAAAGGCTATTTTTGAACGAATCAAAAGCCTAAAGTTCGTCTGCATCAATGCAGGCAGTCGATGAACTGCCGTCAGGAGCCCCCAGATGAGCCGACACCCTGTTCTCTTCGTTTCCCACGGCGCACCCGACGTGCTGCTCAACGCCAGCGCCACCGTGGCCGCGTGGGCGCAGCTCGGCGCCGAACTGCCCCGGCCGAAGGCGATCCTGGTGATATCCGCCCACTGGGCCGCGCGGGAGCCGACCGTCAGCACCGCCGCCACCCCGGACACCATCCATGATTTCGGCGGTTTTCCGCCGGCGCTCTACGCGATGAACTACCCGGCCCCCGGTGCGCCGCAGCTGGCCGCCCGGGTGCGCGAACTCCTCGCCGCCGCCAGCCTGCCCAACGCCCAGGTGCCCGACCGCGGCCTCGACCACGGCGCGTGGATTCCCCTCAAGGCCATGTACCCGGCGGCCGACGTGCCGGTGGTGCAGTTGGCGCTCCAGCCCTTCGCCGGGCCAGACTGGCACCGGCGCATCGGCGCGGCGCTGCGCCCCCTGCGGGACGAAGGCGTGCTGATCCTCGCCTCCGGCGCGGTCACCCACAACTTCGGCTGGCTCACCTGGGGCACCAACAGCGCCCCGCTGGCCAACTCGGTGGCCTTTGCCGACTGGGTGGGCGACGCCCTCGAACGGGACGACCGCCCGGCCCTGCTCGACTACCGCCGCCTCGCCCCCTATGGAGCCGAGGCCCACCCCAGCGAGGAGCACCTGCTGCCCCTGTTCGCCGCCCTGGGCGCCGCCAATCCCGGCGAAAAACCGCTGCGCCTGGAACCCGAAACCACCTATGGCGGTCTGGCCATGGACGCCTATCTCTGGCAGGACGCCAGCCCCGCCCCCTTCACTCCGGAACACTGACCCGAATGAACACCGCAACCCAACGCTACTCCGGCCCCGCCATCGCCGCCCACTGGATCATCGCGCTCTTGATCCTCGCTGCCTGGCCGCTCGGCGCCTACATGCACGAACTGCCCCTGTCGCCCACCAAGCTCAAGCTCTACTCGTATCACAAGTGGATCGGCATCACCGTGCTGCTGCTCTTCGTGCCGCGCATCCTGTGGCGGATCACCCACCGCCCGCCCGCCGCGCTGCCGATGCCCGCCTGGCAGCACAGGATCGCCGAAGGCACCCATCACCTGCTCTATCTGCTGATGGTGCTGGTGCCCCTGTCGGGCTGGCTGATGAGCTCGGCCAAGGGTTTTCAGACGGTGTATTTCGGCGTGCTGCCGCTGCCCGATCTGGTGGCCAAGAGCGAGGAACTCGGCGACCTGCTGAAGGAGGTCCACGAAGCCCTCAACTTCGGCCTGCTGCTGCTCGTCGGCCTGCACGTGGCGGGCGCCCTCAAGCACCACGTCATCGACCGCGACGCCACCCTGCGCCGCATGCTGCCCTTCGGCAAATAACGAATCTCGAATCTCCAGGAGAACACCATGAACATCCGCCTCATCGCCCTGCCCGTCGCCGTGCTGCTCGCCACCGGCGCCGCCCAGGCCGCCGAATTCAACCAGGTGGACGCCGCCAAGAGCACCCTCGCCTTCAGCTCCAAGCAGATGGGTGTGCCGGTGCCCGGCTCGTTCAAGCGCTTCACCAGCCAGATCAGCTTCGATCCCGCCAAGCCCACCGCGGCCCACACCACCCTCGAGATCGACCTCGCCAGCATCGACGCCGGCTCGAAGGACGCCAACGACGAGGTGGTCGGCAAGCAGTGGTTCAACGTGAAGGCCTTCCCCACCGCGAAGTTCGTATCCACCGGCGTGCGCGCCCTGGGCGGCAACAAGTACGAAGCGCTGGGCAAGATAACCATCAAGGGTCAGACCCGCGACGTGGTTGCCCCCTTCACCTTCAAGCAGGAAGGCGCCAGCGGCGTGTTCGACGGCGGCTTCGTGCTCAAGCGCATGGATTTCGGCATCGGCGAAGGCCCGTGGGCCGATGTGTCCGCCGTCGCCAACGAGATCGACATCAAGTTCCACGTCGTGGCCAATGCAGCCCCGACGAAGAAGTAAGCCCCAACCCCAACTCAAGACCTAAAAGGAAAACAGCATGAAGAAGCTCACCGCCCTGGCCCTTGCCGCCGCCGCGATCTCCACCTCGGCCCTGGCCGCCCCGGAAACCTACGTGATCGACGGCAGCCACACCCTGCCGCGCTTCGAATACAACCACATGGGCTACTCTCAGCAGCTGTCGCGCTTTGACAAGACCACCGGCAGCGTCACCATCGACCGCGCCGCCAAGACCGGCTCGGTGGACGTGACCATCGACACCACCTCGGTGAGCACCGGTTACGCGCTGTTCAACCAGCACATCCAGGGCGAGGACTTCCTCGCCACCGAGAAGTACCCCACCGCCACCTACAAGTCCACCAAGGTCGTCTTCGATGGCGACAAGGTGGCCTCCGTCGAAGGCAACCTGACCCTCAAGGGCATCACCAAGCCGGTGACCCTGACCGTCGTCTCCTTCCAGTGCATGCCGCACCCGATGGTGAAGAAGGACGCCTGTGGCGCCACCGCCACCGCCAAGGTCAAGCGCACCGACTTCAACATGGGCAAGTACGCCCCCTACGTGGGCGACGAAGTGACCATCACCCTGCCGATCGAAGCGATCAAGCAGTAAGCCTGCCCGGCGCCGCGCGACCTCCTGCGCGGCGCCTTCCGCCTTCCGCCACACGCGTTCTGCGTGGATAATCGTCTGCAGCACAGAGACATAAGGAGGGTGTATCCATGGCATCGAACGCGACGCACACTCGCGCGGAGAAGATCAACTTCTCTCGCACAGACGACCTGCGCAATTTCTGCGCAGCGCCCGGGTACACCGGCCAGCGCACCCCCGGCGTCAGCGCCCCGCTCGGCTATCTCGACACCTACGGCAGCACGCTCGACCAGGATTTCGGGCTCGACCTTCCCGTTTTCGCGGCGCTGCTGCCGCAGCTCGCCCAGACCGACCCCGACGGCACCGCCGTACTGCTCGCCGCGACCTTTCCGCCAGAGCAATCCCTCCCGCCGGCCGCCGCCGACCGCTGGCTCGATAAAATGCTGAAATCGCTGCAGGACACCCTTATCGGCGGCGGCAACATCGGTGGCAACCTCAGCGCCAGCGTCGAGGCCGGCCTTCGCGCCGCGTGGCGCAAGCAGGCCGCTGCCGGCTTCAAGACGCTGCTCGCCGGCGACGCGCCGAGCATCCGTGTCAGCCCCTACATCACCATCACCGCCTCGCGGATCGGCAAGGGCGGCGAGTTGCGCAAGGGCGCGCGGCTCGTCGTGCACGTCAAGGGCCTGCCAACCACCGTCCTGCAGAAGCTGGAGCAGCCCTTCGTCGTCAAACCCAGCGGCAGCACGGCCACGGTACGGATCGGCGCGCGCGACATGCAGCGCATCGAGGAGGCCGCCACCTCGGTCGCCGGCGCGCGTGCCCAGGCTTCCCGGGTCCTGCGCTACGCCAGCTACGGCAAGGGCAGCGTGCTGGCCTTCGGCCCGAGCGCCGCCATCGATCTTTACGACAGCTACACTGCGCCATCCGGCGCCGGCTTCGCCACTGATTTCGCGGTTCGCTCGGCCAAGAGCCAGAGCGGCAATGCCCTCGGCTTCGGCGCCGGACTGGCCGCAGGTGCAGCCGTCACCGCAATTGGCATCACCGGCGCGCCGGTGATCCTCGTCGGGCTCGGCGTCGGCATCGTCGTTCAGGCGGCGTGGGGCTATTTCGGCGGCGACGACGCCAGCGCCAACCTCATCAAGGGATGGCTCGACTGATGCTGAATCCACCGTCACGCGTCGGCCAGCTTTACGCCGCGCTTTGGAGCAGCCCGCTGCTGTCGGCCCTGCTGTGGGGATGCTGGGCGGCGCTGCGCTTTGACGAACGCGGCTGGGCGTGGGGCATTGCCGGCGCGGCGGCGCTGCTTTCAGCCGCATGGTTCGGATATGTCGCGGTGTGGTCGCGATTTGGCTCGGCCCATAACCTGTGGGCGCCTTGGGCGCTCTCCGCCATCATGCTGTGGCCAGCCAGCCAGGCGCTGGCGCCGGCCTTCCTGGACGTGACAGGCGCGCAGATCGCGGGCATTGACCTCTTCACCCTCGCGCTTCACGCCGGCAGCCTGATCACCGCAGCGCTGTGGCATGCGCGCTTCGCCCCACTGCCCGCCGCCGACGCGCAAGCAAAGCATCTCGACTGGCCGGGAACGCGGATCAACCTGCGCCAGCGCACGCTGTCGGCACAGCATGGCGAATCGTCCGGCCTGCCCGGCGCGCTGGCCGCCGGCGTAGGATCGGTGCTGCTGTACGGCTGGCTCAAGACCCGTTTCGATCTGCCCGAGCGCATCGCCATCGCGGTGATTGCAATGAACGCGGTGTCGTTCTTTGTGTATTTCGGAGCGCTGGGCCAGATCCTCGGCCAAGGCTTGCGCCTGCACCAACTTGAAAGCCGATTTCCCGGCCGGCTCTTTAGCCACGAAGCCCTTCCCCAACTGGAAGCCGCCCGCCGTGACAGTTGGCCAGCCCGTCTGTTCCGTTAGAGTCACGGGGAAGCGCACGGCCAGCCGGCACACCCTGCAATCCGCTGCAACTGACGACTCAGCGCCGCGCCGACCGCATCACGCCCGTGGTCTTGGTCGCAATACCCACCCCCCGCGTCTTCTCCGCGGCGCGGGGCAGCGGCCCCGCCACCTTGCGCAGCGCCTCGTCCAGCTGGGCGTCGTGCCCGTAGATGTCGGGGAAGAAATACACCTTGCCCCCCTTCGCCACCGCCGTGCGGTAGGTGATCACCACCGGCAGCGGCTCCTTCAGCCGCAGCGTCGCCGACTTGCCCCGCTCCATCGCCTCGCGGATGCGCGTCTCGCTCCAGTCAGGCTGATCCTGCAGCACGAACTTCGCCAGCTCCACCGGCGCCTCGACCCGGATGCAACCGTGGCTGAGATCCCGCCGCGCCCGCGCGAACAGCTGGGTGGACGGCGTGTGGTGCAGATAGATGTTGTCGTTGTTGGGAAACACGAACTTGATGTCGCCCAGCGCGTTCTTCGGCCCCGGCCGTTGGCGGATGCGCATCTGGCCGCGCATCACCGCCTCCAGGTTCTCGTCCGACAGCGTGGTGAGCACCCGCCCGTCTCCCGCCACAAACTCGAAGCCCTGATCGGTGAAATGCGCCGGATCACGCCGCAGCCGGGGCACCAGCTCGGCCTGGGCGATGGACGGCGGCACGTTCCAGTAGGGGCTGAACTCGATGAAGCGCATGTCCTCGGCGAACAGCGGCGTGCGGGTGTCGAGGGATTTGCCGACGATCACCTTCATCTGCAGCCTGGCCTTGGGCTGGCCGTCCTCCTGGGCGTAGGCCCGCAGGGCAAACTCCGGCACATTCACGACGATCATCCGCGCGGCCCGCTGCTGGGGCGTCCAGCGCAGGCGCTCGAGGTTCACGCCGATCTGACGCACCCGCTCCGCCGGGCTCACCGCCAGCTGGGCCAGGGTGTCGCGGCCGATCACCCCATCGGCGAGCAGGCCATGCCGGGCCTGGAAGGCCTTCACGCCGTCCACCACAGGGCCATCGTAGCGGGCGCCAACCGGGGCCACGGGCATGTCGCCCAGGGCCGCCAGTCGCGCGGCCAGCAGGGGCACGCCGGGCCACGGCTGGCCGGGCTCCAGCTTGCGGCCGGCAAGCGCGGGGAGCGGCGTCTTCCAGGCCTTGCTGCGGGCCGGGTCGTCGGCCAGTTCGCGGTAGCGCCGCAGGGCATCGCGCAGGCTGGTGTAGGGCAGCTGGGCCGGAGCGGCGTCGGTCACCACATCAGCCAGCCGGTTGACGGCCAGCGCCGCGCGCAGGGTGGCGGCCGGGTCGAAGCGGTCGAGGCTGGCGGAGCCGCCGTTGTCCCGCACGGCCTTGGGCGGCACGCGCCCGAAGTGCAGGTCGGAAAGAAAGCGCTGCAGCGCGTTGGTCAGCGCGCCGTCGAGGGAAGCGAGATCGGCCTCGGGCAGGCTGCTGCCGCCCTCCAGCGCGGTGAGCACCTGACGCAGGCCGCCGGCATCGTAGTCGTCGGCATCGAGCCCGTCGTCGGGCGCCTTGAGGAGGAGATCGACCGCCGTCCAGGCGGTGTTGCGGGGCCGGCCGGCGTCAAACCACTGCAGCCCTGCCTCGCCATTGGCGGCACAGGCCAGGCCGGACACCGCCATCAGGGCGGCCAGCAGCCCCTGCCGGATGCGCAGCGGGCGCATCTGCAGAGGCCGGAAGAGAGACACAAACATCGCGGGATGAAACTTTCATGTGTTCGAGGCGCGACAGGTTACCCCGAGCGCCCCCGCAATGCACGGCACCGCGACGCTCCGCCACAAACCTAGGCCGTGCGCGGGGTGCCCGCCGGTGCCGCGCCGCCCGCCCGCTCCACCAGCCACAGCACGCCGAACAGCAGCGTGCCCACCACCATCACGCCAGAGGCCAGGTAGAAGCCCGCCGCGTAGCTGCCCTGCTGGCCCGCCAGCAGGCCGGTGATGGCCGGCGCACCGATCTGCGCCACGCCGTAGGCGGCGGTGAGCTTGCTCATCAGCTTGGCCGGGCGGGTCGGGTAGAAGCGCCCGGCCATCGCCATCACCAGGCTCACGATGCCGGCAAAGGTGCCGCCGAACAGCACCGCGCCAGCCAGCGCCGCCAGCAGCCCGTCGCCGATCACCGGCAGCAGGATGCCGAAGGCCTGCAGGCCGCTCGCCAAGGTGAGCGCCTGCAACTGGCCGATCCGCCGGGCGATCAGATCCCACACGATGCAGGCTGGCGCCGCCGCCACGCCCGCCACCAGAAACACCAGCGCGCCCTTGCCGGCCATGCCCGGCAGGCTGCCCACCTGGGCCACCATGAAGGTCGCGCTCACCACGAAGCCCGCGCCGGCGCAGAAGTAGGCGAGCATCATCAGCAGCAGGAAGACACGGCCGGGCGGCTTGTCCTGCATGTGGGCGCCGCTGCCGGCGAGCGGGGTCACGTCGGGCCGCGGCAGCCAGCGCCAGGCGGGCACCGCCACCAGCGCGCCCAGCGCGGCCAAGGCGAACCACTGGGTACGCCAGTCGAGCCACAGGCTCAACAGCGCCACCACCGCCGACACCCCGGCGATGCCGAGGCCGATGCCCGAGAAATGGATGCCCAGTTCGCTGCGATGCCGGTTGCGCATGAGCCAGTTCATGATGAGCCCGGAGCCCAGCAGCATGCCGCCGGCGGTGGACAGCCCCGCCGCAAAGCGCGACACCGCCCACACCAGCTCGCTGGTCGATAAGCCCATCAGCACCGTGCTCGCCACTGCCAGCACCATGCTGGCCCGGTACAGGCGATCCTTCAGGGCAAGGCTGCTGATGGTCATCGCCAGCAGCGCACCCGACAGATAGCCCGCATAGTTGATCGCCGCCAGCCAGCCGCCAGCGGCCACGCCCAGGCCGGCCTGCTCGCGCATCAGGGGCAGCAGCGGGGTGTAGGAAAAGCGGGCGATGCCCAGGAACAACAGGAGGCCGAGGATGCCGGCCGTGAGGACTTTCAGCCGCTGGCGGTCTTCGTCGTTCATGAATGTGTCTCCGGTAAGGCTGGGGGCGCGGCAGCGCATGCGCCGGGTGCATGCGTTCCTACGCCGGGAACGCACCGTTTCAGCTTGATTATTGTCGGCGGAAGGCATACAAGCAAACGCTGAATCTTCATCCAACGAATGCGAAATCCGCATGCAGAACCCGATCCGACAGCTCACTTGCCTCGCCCCGCTGCAGGGCTTCGAGGCCACCGCCCGCCACCTGAGCTTCACCCTCGCCGCCGCCGAGCTGTGCCTCACCCAGTCGGCCATCAGCCGTCAGGTGCAGACTTTGGAAGAACAGCTGGGCGTGCCGCTGTTCGTACGCGGCCATCGCAAGCTCACCCTCACCCCCGCCGGCGAGGCGATGCTGGGGAGCGTGCAGGAGGTGTTCCGCACCCTCTCGCGCACCGTCGAGTCGATCCGCGTCGGGCAGCGCCGGCCGGTGACGCTGTCCACCACCATCGGCATCGCGGCCCTGTGGCTGGTGCCGCGCCTGTCACGCTTCCTGGCCGAGCACCCGGAGATCGACGTGCGCATCTCGGCCAACAACCGGCTGGTGGACATCCAGCGCGAAGGCATCGACCTGGCCCTGCGCTACGTGATGGCCGACCCGCCGCCGCCGGCCAGCCATCTGCTGTTCGGGGAAGACATCTTTCCGGTGGCGACGGCCGAGGTGCTGGGCGAGCTGGCGGAGCGTCCGGCCCGGGCGGAGGACATCGCCCGGCTCACCCTTCTCAACTACGATGATTCGACCCCCGAGCCGTGGCTGGAGTGGTCGATCTGGCTGAAGAAGCTGGATCTGGCCGACGTGCAACCCAAGGCGGTGCTGCACTTCAACCACTACGACCAGCTGATCGCCGCCGCGGTGGCTGGCCAGGGCGTGGCCCTGGGGCGCAGCGTGCTGCTGGCCGAGCACCTCGCCAGCAGGCGCCTGGTGCCGATGGCCTGCGGCTACCGGCATGTATCGCAGCGGGCGTATTTTCTGGTCGCCGCCTCGGGCGATCCGCGGCCCGAGGTGCGACTGCTGTCCGACTGGCTGCGGGTCGAGGCCTTCGCCAGCCAGCGCTGAGAGGGATCAGCCGATCAGATTGACCGCCGCCCGCAGGCCCAGCAGGTAACTATCAGGCCCGAAGCCGCAGATCTGCCCCTTGGCGATCTCGGCCAGCACCGACTGGTGGCGGAAGGCCTCGCGGGCGTGGATGTTGGACATGTGCACCTCGACGATGGGCGCCTTGAGGATCGCCAGCGCATCGCGCAGGCCGTAGCTGTAGTGGGTCCACGCCCCGGCGTTGATGACCACCGCCGCCACGCCCTCTTCGAAGGCCCGGTGGATGCGCTCCACCATCTCGCCCTCGTGGTTGGTCTGGAAGCACTCCACCTGCACGCCCAGCTCGGCGCCCAGCGCCACCACCGCGGCGTCGATCTCGGCCAGCGTGGCCGTGCCGTACTGGGCCGGGTCGCGCTTGCCGAACATGTTGAGGTTGATGCCGTTGAGCACGAGGATGGTCTTCACTTGAACTGTCCTTTTAACGCTGAGATTGCCGGCGCCGGCCGGCGTGTCATTTGACCAGGGTGACCGGGATGCCGGCGAGCCGGGAGACCTCCCGCGCCACCGAACCGAGGAGCATCGCCGCCACCGCGCCGCGGCCGTGGCTGCCCATCACGATCTCGTCGATGGCCTGCTCGCTGGCAAAGCGGACGATGGCCGCCGCCGGCTGATCGTCCACCACCACGTGGGGGACCGGCGCAAGGCCGGCGGCCTCCAGCACCGCGCGGGCCTCGGCCAGGGCCTTGAGGCCTTCATCGCGATGAAAGTCGCGCAGGGCCTCGTGGTTCACGAATTGCCCCACGTCCTGGCTAACCGGCCGCTGGATGTTGATGAGGTGGATCTCGGGCGCCATCAGGCCCGCGTCGATCCGCGCAAGCAGCGCGTCGGCCACGCGGCACGACACCGGAGAGCCATCGATGGGCAGCAGGATGCGGGTCATGGCTTTCCTTTCGCGGCGGGCTCGCCGGCAGCGGCCTCGCCCAGATCGAGTTCGAGGGTTTCGCGTTCGACTTCGGTGGCCCGGGCGGCGAGCAGCCGGCCCACCAGCACCACCAGCACCGCGCCGGCCACCGGCAGCACCCGGTGCAGCCACGGAGCGTGGGCGTCGATCCACGGGCCGAGCATCAGGTCGGTGACCAGCATCTCGCCGGCCACGAAACCCAGCAGCGCAGCGCCGCCCGTCACCACGATCGGGAAGCGCTCCATCAGCTTCATCAGGAAGGTGCTGGAGAACACCACCAGCGGAATCGACAGGCCAAGGCCGAAGATCAGCAGCGCCAGATTGCCCTTCGACGCCCCAGCGATCGCCACCACGTTGTCCATGCTCATCACCAGATCGGCCAGCATGATCGTCTTGATCGCCGCCGCCATGCCCGACACCACCGGGCCGCCTTCGCCGTCGCTCTCGTCCTCGGGCACCAGCAGCTGCACCGCGATCCACAGGAGCAACAGCGCACCGGCCGCCTTGAGCAGCGGCAGTCGCAGCAGCTCGGCTGCCACGATGGTCAGGGTGACGCGCATCGCCACCGCCGCCGTGCTGCCCCACATCACCGCGCGCTTGCGGTCGACGGGGTTGAGGCCGCGGGCCGCCAGCGCGATCACCACCGCGTTGTCGCCCGACAGCACGATATCAATGCCCACGATCTGGATCAGGGCGATCCAGAAGGCGTGGTCGAACACCATTCCCTGCATGATTCCATGTCCCCGGGCCGGACACGCGCCCGCTACGCTGCCCGACAGGCCGCCGGGCACAAAGATGGAATTGTAGAGGCGAAGCGCGCACCACGCGCTTTCGCAATGCGCCAACCGCAGCCGGGCGGCGCCGGTGCTATGCTTTTCTACAATTGCGAACCGTTCTCAGCGAGGCCCGCCATGAACAACGCCTTCCCCCTCAAGCCCGACTGGCTGTGCGAGAAACCCGGCGTCTACGACACCGGCACCGGCGCCATCCGCAGCATCGAGGACAACCCGGGCTTCCCCGGCATCCAGCGCGTCACGGTGCAGAGCTACTGTGGCCGCGAAGAAGA
Source organism: uncultured Zoogloea sp. (assembly GCF_937894855.1). Classification (NCBI taxonomy): domain Bacteria; kingdom Pseudomonadati; phylum Pseudomonadota; class Betaproteobacteria; order Rhodocyclales; family Zoogloeaceae; genus Zoogloea; species uncultured Zoogloea sp. Next base: position 18,631 of record NZ_CALAYQ010000050.1, on the reverse strand, counting down.
CAACTGCCGCTACTTCCGCCTCACCACCGATCCCCGGCGGCGTTTCGCCACTCTCGAAGCCGCCCTCGCGGCCCGCCCGGTGCGGCTCACCTGAAGCCGGCCGTCAGGCACTCAGGGCAAAGTCGGCGCGGCGCAAGCGCTCGCTCAAGGTGCGCATCACCTGCAGCGCAAATTCGGGCACCTGACGGACCAGCTCGTTGAAGCGACGGACATTGATCTCCACAAACTCGCAATCGTCACTAGCGGTGACCGTCGCCGAGCGGGGGCCCGGCGAGACGATGGACATCTCGCCCACGATGGCGCCGGGCGTGAGGATCTCAAGCTCGCGCCCGCCGATGGCAACCGACGCCTGCCCGAGGATCAGCACATACATCGCGGCCCCCGGCGCCCCCTCCCGGAACAGCACCGCCCCGCGGGGAACACGAACGATTTCGGGGGCTTTGGAGAAGAGTTCGAAGAAGACCATGGTGGCACGCTCCCTGGCAGGTACTGCGGGTCGTTGGAGAGGAGGTGGACTCGCCTCACCCGACGCAAAAAGCCCGCCACCGGCAGACTGCGGAGCCGGACGGTCGGGCTTCAGGAAGGCAAGAATCCACATGATGACAAGCCTAATTCAGGCACGTGACAACCTGTTTACAGGCAGGCAGCAACTGTCTTCAACTTGTAACCTGCCCCCCGTGCCGAAGCACTAAAGTAAGAGAAATGCGGCCTCTTCCTGTCCTGTGCGGAGCACATCATGACGAATCGCAGCCTGCAGTACATCGTCAAGAATCAGGACCCATTGACGCTCGGGTCGGCGGTGAGCGTCCAGCGAGCCTGCCAGTGCATGTGGGATCGCCACGTCGGCGCCGTGATGGTCGTTGACGACGGGCGTCTGGCCGGCATCTTCACCGGACGCGACGCCGTCCACGCCCTCGCCCGGGGCTTTGATCCGGAGCGCACGCCCCTGTCCCAGGCGATGACCCCGAACCCCGACACCATCGCGCCCGACGCCACCGCCATCGACGCCCTGCGGCGAATGCACGACTGCGGCTACCGGCACATGCCCATCGTGGATGGGCAGCGCGTCGTGGGCATTGTGTCCCGTGGCGATTTCCAGGGCCTCGAGCTCGATCTGCTCGAGGGTGAGACGAACCTCTGGGAACGCATCTGCTGAGGTCCGTCTCCGCGGCCCCGGGCCACCCCGCCCGGCGTTGATCGAACCGCCCTGCGCCCACCCACGCGGGCGCGGGGCGACGCGCGTCCCATCGGCGCATGGCCGCGCCCACTCTGCCGGAACCCGCCTGTGCCAACCCTCGCACGTCCCCATGCCCGCCCCATGCTGCCGTGGCGCCTCCCGCTGCACATCCCGGTGGCGGTGCTGTTCTCGCTGCTGATCCTTGGCGTCGGCACGGCCATCACCCTGTACCACTTCAGCGAAACCCGACGTCTCCTGGACGCCGCCAACGACCAGCTCTTCCAGGGCATCACCGCCGAGGTCGAGCGCACCCTCGGCGATGCCGACCGGGCGGTGAAGCGCAGCTTCGTCCTCCTCACCGGCTCGCCCCTGGCCGAGGCCACCACCTTTGCCGAGCGGCTGCGCTTCCTGCCCGAACTCACCGGCTTTCTCGACGCCGACCCGGTGATCGACTCGGTGATGATCGGCTACGGCGATGGCGACTTCCTGCTGGTGCGCCGGGTGGACGACGACCGCAGCCCTTGGGAGGTGGTGGACGTGAGCCGCGAGGGCGATGTGGACGAGGAGCCGGTCGCCATCGTGTCGCGCTTCGACGCCGCCCTGCGGCTGGTGGACGCCAGCACCCAGCCGAGCGCCCTTTACGAGCCCCGGCTGTCAAGCTGGTACCGGCTTGCCGCGACGAGCGACAGCCTGATCGTCACTCCACCGTAAATCCTGCCCCAGACCCGGCAGACCGGCATCACCTTCGCGCGTCGCAGTGGCGCCGAGGTCTTCGCCGTCAACGTCGGGCTGCACAACCTGTCGCAACTGCTGGCCCGCCCGGCCACGCCGCCGGGCTCGCGCCTGCAGCTTGTGGACCAGCGCCACGCCCCCGTCGCCAGCCGCGACACCCCGGGCGACGCTGACGGAGAAGGCAGCGCCGAAGTCATCACCACGGCCCTGCGCACGCACCCGACCGGGCACACCGGCAGCCTGCAGCTGGAGGATGCCGGCGGGCACGCCTGGCGGGTCTCCACCGCGCCCCTGACTGGCTTTGGCGAACAGCACTGGACCCTCGTCATCGCCTCCCCTGAAGCCGCGATCTTTGCCGAAGCCGACCGCCAGCGCCGCCACGCGGTGCGTTTCACGGTGATCGCCGTGCTCCTCTGCTTTCCCCTCGCCTGGGGGCTGTCGCGCCTCCTGACCACCCCGCTCCACCGCCTCGCCCACGTGGCCCACGCCCTGTCGGCCCTGCAGTTCCAGCCCCAGCCCGAAACCCGCTCGGTGATCCTGGAGGTGGATCAGCTCGCCCGGGCCATCACCCTGATGCGCTCCGCCATCTCCCGCTTCCTCGAAATGGGCCGCGATCTGGGCGCCGCGCGGGACGTGGGCGGCGTGCTCGACGACGTGGCGGCCTGCGCCCGGGAAGTGGCCGGCGCCCGTCTGAGCGTGGTCGAAGTGATCGACGAGGCCGAAGGCCCGCTGCGCCGCGCCGCCGGCGACGCCATGCCGCCCGCCCTCGCCGCCGACCGACTGGCGCGATGCATCCTCGAAGCCGACGGCCCGGCCAGCCTCATCGCCGCCACCCCCGACAGCCCGGACGAGCACGTGCTCGGCATCCCCCTGCGCACGCCCGACGGCGATGCCCTCGGCACCCTGATGCTGGTGGACCGGCGCCACCCCGGCAGCGGACTGGCCCGCGCCGAAGTTGCCAGCTTTCTCCTCGCCCTTGCCGGCAGCGCCGCCGTCGCCCTCGAAAACCAGCGCCTCCTGCGGGGCCGCAAGGCGTTGCTGCGGGGCGTGATCAGCATGGTGGCCGAAGCCATCGACGCCAAATCGCCCTACACCGGCGGCCACTGCCGGCGCGTCACGGTGATCGCCCAGGCGCTGGCCCGCTCGGCCCAGGCCGCCAGCGACGGCCCGCTGGCGGCCTACCGGCTCGACGCCGCCGGCTGGGAAGCGCTGGAGATCGCCTGCTGGCTCCACGACTGCGGCAAGCTCACCACCCCCGAGTACGTCATCGACAAGGCCACCAAGCTCGAAACCCTCCACAACCGCATCCACGAGATCCGCACCCGCTTCGAAGTGCTCAAGCGCGACGCCGACATCGCCTTCTGGCAAGGCGTGGCGGGCGGTGGCAACCGGGCAAATCTGCAGGCCACCCGCGACGCCGAATGGCGCAGGCTCGACGACGATTTCGCCTTCATCGCCCAGTGCAACCGCGGCAGCGAAGGCATGAACGAGGCCCAGCTGGCGCGCCTCGACCGGATCGCCACCCGCACCTGGCAGCGCACCCTCGACCATAGGCTGGGGCTCTCCAACGCCGAACTCGCCCGCCTGCCCGACAGCCCCGCCGCCCTGCCGGCAACCGAACCCCTCCTCGCCGACGGGCCCGACAAGGTGATTCCCCGCCACAACGACAACCTCTTTGCCGGCGGCAACCCGTGGGGCTTCCGGATGACCGTGCCCGAGCGCCTCTACAACCACGGCGAGCTGCACAACCTGAAGATCGTCCGCGGCACCCTCAACGACGAAGAGCGCTTCAAGATCAAGGAGCACATCGTCCAGACGATCATCATGCTGTCCCGGCTGCCCTTCCCCCGCGATCTGGCCGCCGTGCCCGAGATGGCCTGCGGCCACCACGAGACCATCGACGGCCGGGGCTACCCCCGCCGCCTGCGGGCCGACGCGATGAGCGTCACCGCCCGCATCCTCGCCATCGCCGACATCTTCGAAGCCCTCACCGCCGCCGACCGCCCCTATCGCAGCGCCAACACCGTCGACGAAGCCCTGGCGATCATGGGCCGGATGGCCGAACAGCGGATCATCGACGCCGACCTCTTCGCCCGCTTCGTGCAGGACGAGGTGTGGCGCCACGCTCCGCCGCCGGGCGTTCTGGGCTGACAGCCGCCATCCGCCTTGTCGGTTTTCCGACACGAACCCGACGCCCCAAAACTGCCATCATATAAATCAGTGACTTAGCGCCTGGCATCGGCCTTGCTATATCCCCAGCAAGGAGGCCCACCGCCATGAAGCAGCCCTTTGTCACCATCAACGATACGACCCTGCGCGACGGCGAGCAGTCGGCGGGCGTGGCGTTCTCCCTCGACGAAAAGCTGCACATCGCCCGCCAGCTCGACGCCATCGGCGTGCCCGAGCTGGAAGTGGGCATCCCGGCGATGGGCGCCGAGGAGCGCGAATCGATCCGCGCGGTGGCCGACCTCGACCTCGACGCCCGGCTGATGGTGTGGAGCCGCATGCACGCCGCCGACATCGACGCCTGCGCCAACCTGGGCGCCAACCTCATCGACATCTCGGTGCCGGCCTCCGACCAGCACCTCGCCCACAAGCTGCGCCGCCCGCGCCAGTGGCTGCTGGACGAGCTGCCCCGCTACGTGGCGATGGGCCTCGACCTGGGGCTCGACGTGGGCATCGGCTGCGAGGACGCCTCCCGCGCCGATCCGGATTTCCTCGCCCGGCTGGCCGAGACCGCCGAACGCGCCGGCGCCCGCCGCCTGCGCTTTGCCGACACCCTGGGCGTGCTCGAACCCTTCGGCACCTTCGAGCGCATCGCCCACCTGCGGGCGCGCACCGGCCTCGAGATCGAGATGCACGCCCACGACGACCTGGGCCTCGCCACCGCCAACACCCTGGCCGCGTGCAAGGCCGGCGCCACCCACGCGAACACCACCGTCAACGGCCTTGGCGAGCGGGCCGGCAACGCCCCGCTGGAAGAAGTCGTGGTGGGCCTCGAGAAGCTCCACGACATCCGCACCGACATCGACCTGAAGGGCTTCCTGGCCCTGTCGAGCAGCGTCGCCCACGCCTCGGGCCGCGACGTGCCCTGGCAGAAGAGCGTGGTCGGCCCCGGCGCCTTCACCCACGAGGCCGGCATCCACATCGACGGCCTGCTCAAGCACCCGGACAACTACCAGGGCTTCGACCCGGTGGACGTGGGCCGCAGCCACCGCATCGTGCTCGGCAAGCACTCCGGCCCGCGGGCGGTGCAGGTGGTCTATGCCGGGCTGGGGATCAGCCTCGGCGACGCCGAAGCCAGCGCCCTCCTCGGTCACATCCGGCTCTTCGTCGCCGCCCACAAGCATTCGCCCGACGCGGCCGACCTGCACGCCCTGCTCGCCTCGGCCCGGAGCCACCGCCATGTCTGAATCGATCACCATGACCCCGCCTACCCTCGCCGCGCAGCCCGCCCTGTGGACCTTGCTGAAGGAAGACCTCGCCTGCGTGTTCCAGCGTGATCCGGCGGCCCGCTCCACCATCGAGGTGCTGACCACCTACCCGGGCGTCCACGCCATCCTCGCCCACCGCATCTCCAATCGCCTGTGGCAGGCCGGCTGGCGCTACCCGGCGCGCTTCCTGTCCTTCATCGGGCGGCTCGTCACCAACGTGGACATCCACCCCGGCGCCACCATCGGCCGGCGCTTCTTCATCGACCACGGCGCCTGCGTGGTGATCGGCGAGACCGCCGAGGTGGGCGACGACGTGACCCTCTATCACGGCGTCACCCTCGGCGGCACCTCGTGGAACCGCGGCAAGCGCCACCCGACGCTGTCGAGCGGCGTGGTGGTGGGCGCCGGCGCCAAGATCCTCGGCCCCATCACCATCGGCGAGCGCGTGCGCGTGGGTGCCAACTCGGTGGTGGTGCGGGACGTGCCGGCCGACCGGACGGTGGTCGGCGTGCCCGGCCGCATCGTCAATACCCGCGCCGCCGGTGGCCGCCTTGAGGACGGCATCAACCTCGATCACAACGTGCTGCCCGATCCGGTCGCCAAATCCATCTCCTGCCTCGTCGAGCGCATCGACCAGCTGGAGCGCGAACTGGCCACGCTCCGGCACGACGCCCCGCCCGCCGACCACAGCGGCCAGTGCGCCGTCTGCTCCGCCGGCGACCTGTGCTGCGAAAACCCCGAAATCCACTGAGGCCCCCATGGACCTGCTCGACTTCTCCGACTGCGAACTGTACTTCGACGTGCCGATGCCGGCCGCGGCCGAGCAACTGCTCGCCCAGGCCTCCGCCGAGTACGGCGACCCGTCGGCCGAAACCGCCCTGCTCCGCGCCCACCTGCTGGCGCCCGAGAACCTCACGGTGCTGGTCGGCCTGTATCGCTACTACTTCTACCAGCACCGGCTCGACGACGCCCTGCAGGTGGCCGAGCGGGCGATGCAGCTCTCCGGCCATCACCTCGACCTGCCCGACAACTGGGAAAAGCTCGACGAAGCCTGGCTGGCCCACGCCGCGGCCAAATCCTTCGGGCTGCTGCGCTTCTACCTGCTGGCCCTGAAGGCCGCCAGTGTGGTGCTGCTGCGCCTGGGGCGGATCGACGATTCGCGCCGGCGCCTGCAAAAACTGTCGTCCCTCGACAGCCGCGACCAGCTCGGCACCGCCCGCCTGCTGGAAGTGGTGGCCATCTACGAATCGCCGGCCACCGACGAAGAAACACCCTCAACCGATGACCTTGCCCTAGCCTGAGGAGGCTGCCATGGAAGACACGCTGACCCTCGCCGAAGCCATGGAAGAACTGGTTTCCGCCGAAGACTTTCTCGACTACTTCGAGGTGCCCTACGAGGCTTCGGTGGTCCATGTGAACCGCCTGCACATCCTGCAGCGCTTCCACGACTACCTGGCCCGCCAGGTGCCCAACATGCCGCCCGAGGAGGACAAGCAGCGCGGCATCTACCGCCTGTGGCTGGAGCGCGCCTACCAGGATTTCGTCGTCTCCAATTCCCTCACCGAGAAGGTCTTCGCGGTGTTCCAGACGGTATCCAAGCCCGACGGCGGCATGGAATCCTTCGTGTCCATTGACAAGGTCTTCGTCCAGTAACGAAGCCCGCCGGGAGGAAGCACCATGATGAACGCCCGCTGGGAATACGGCGAAGCCGTGCGCCTCACGCGCAACGTGCGCAACGACGGCACCTACCCGGGCCTCGACCCCGGCGCCCCGCTGGTGCGCCGCGGCAGCATCGGCTACGTGGTGGACGTGGGCACGTTCTTGCAGGATCAGGTCATCTACTCGGTGAACTTCCTGGACGAAGGGAAGATCGTCGGCTGCCGCGAGGAAGAACTCATCGGCGCCGAAGAGGCCTGGACGCCCTCGCGCTTCGAGTTCCGCGACAAGGTGCAGGCTACCCGCCAGCTCGCGGTGGGCGGCGAGGTGCTCGTCACCGTGGGCGCCATCGGCGAGGTGATGAAGGTCATCCGCGACGCCCCGGGCGGCGTGGCCTACCACATCCACTTCGACGACCTGCCGGGCCGGGTGCTGCAGATCCCCGAGAGCATCCTGGAGGGCGCCGGCCGCAACACCGCCGAGGACGACGAGGGCTGAACCATGCACGACGCCTACCTTCAGCTCAAGCTCGCCTGGGAACTCTTCCAGACCGCACCGGGCGAGCTGGACGATGCCCAGATGAGCCGCGTGACCGAGGTGCTCAGCCGCCAGTACGGCATCGAGCAGCGCATCCTCGAAAGTGACGAAGCCGCCCAGGTGGTGGTGCCCGCCGCCACCCTCGCCGCCCGCCTGGGCGAAATCCGCCAGCGCTACAGCGACCCCGACGCCATGGCCCAGGATCTCGCCCGCAGCGGGCTCGACGAGGCCGGCCTCGAAGAAGCCGTCTCCCGCGACCTGCGCATCGAGGCCGTGCTGGAACGCATCGCCGCCGCCGTGCCCGACGTCACCGAGGTGGACGCCGAGATCTTCTACCGCATGCACCCCGAAGCCTTCGACCGCCCCGAAGCCCGCCGCCTGCGCCACATCCTCATCACCTTCGACAGCCGCAAGGACAAGGCCGACGCCACCGCCCGCCTCGAAACCCTGCGCCACACGGTGAAAGACGCCGACGCCTTCGGCAAGGTCGCCCTGCGCCACTCCCAGTGCCCCACCGCGATGGAAGGCGGCAAGCTCGGCACCGTGAAGCGCGGCCAGCTCTTCCCGGAACTCGAACCCGCCGCCTTCGCGCTGGAGACCGGCGAGATCAGCGCCGTGCTCGAATCGCCCATCGGCCTGCACATCATCCTGTGTGAGGAAGTCCTGCCCTTCGGCATCCCGCCCTTCGAGGAAGTCCGCGACCGCATCATCGAACGCCTCGCCGACAAACGCCGCCAGACAGCCCAGCGGGATTGGATCAAGCGCCTCGGCGCACCGCGCTGAGCGCCGTCGCGATATCGACGCCAGGGCACGCTGCCCGCCGGCTCCAGCCGGCGGCGCAGGCATGGCGCGGGAAAATGCACCCGCCATCGAAATCCCATTGCCAAATCCTTCCATCCCGACAGCAAAACCCGGTTGTACAGGGCCAAGGTCAGCGGGATAATCCGTCAGCTTGACGCAGGTTTCTGCCCCCTTGCCACGCCATCCAGCAGTCATCGCCGTTCGCGGATCACGCCGTTTTGCGGATTGGCGTCTATCCTTGGATGGCACGCTTGGTTTCTCGCTGCATCGGGGCATCTGCGTCACCCCGGCCTGCCGCGCAGCCCAGCCATCAAGGCGGGCGCGGCGAGCCACCAGCAATTGCGGAGTGATCTTTCCCGATGGATTCGTAGGAGCGCCGAGATGAAGAAACACGCCGTCTGCCTGCTGCTGATACTGCTGTCGTCCGCCGTGCTGGCGCAGACGCCGTCCTCGACCGTCCGTATCTGCGACGACCGTGGCTGCGAAGAACGCCCGCGCGACGCCGTCACCTTCAACCCCAACGCCCCGGGCGACTCCGCCGCCGAACAGCAGGCCGCCAAGCTAATCGCGCTGGCCGAGAAAGACCCCCGCGCCGCCTACGACCTGGGCCTGCGCTACTTCCGGGGCGACGGCGTGCGCCAGGACAGCTACCAGGCCCTCAAATGGATGCGCGACGCTGCCGAGCGGGGTTACCTCAAGGCCCAGACCGCCGTCGGACGCCTCTACCTGATGGGCCTCGAGGAAATGGGTTCCGACCCATCCGAAGCCGAAAAATGGCTCTCCATCGCCGCCGGTCGCGGTGACAAGGAAGCCAAGACCCTGTTGGCTCAAGCCACCAAGGCAAAGCAGAATGAGGTGGCATATCGACGCTGGGTCGATTCGCAAAAGGCGATCTGGAACAGCTACTGGATGGACCGCTACCAATACGAGTGGCAATGGCGAAACGGCGGCTGGTACGAGTACCGGCCTTATTACGGGCCACGCTACTGAAGAGCACGCCGGGGCGTCAGCCCCTGGGATCGCGCCAAAACACCCCACGACTTACTTCCAAAGGATGAGTGCCGATGCTGAACACTAAACTGACTTCCCTTGCTGGCGTCATTGCCGCATCCCTGGCCCTTGGTGGCTGCGCCAACAACCCGCTGGCCGGAGGCTCCATCAGCACCGGCTCGTCCGATGCCACCGCGGTGAGCGGTGCGGCCGGCGGCGGCACCAGCGCCGGCGCCAACGCCAACCTGGAGCGCTGCCCCGCCCCGCTGGGTACGCTGGCGGTGGATGACGGCCGCGGCAAGGAATGGTTTGCCAGCTTCGGCGCCGCCACCAAGGTCACCACCATCGAACCGCTGATCCGCCTGGCGGTGCAGCAGTCCAACTGCTTCGTGATCACCTCGATCGGCAACGCCCGCACCGAAAGCAAGCTGTCGGCGATCACCGACAAGCAGCGCAACTCGGGCGAGTTCCGGGCCGGCTCCAAGCAGCAGAAGGGCCAGCGCGTCGCCGCCGACTACTACATGGAACCGTCGATCATCATCGACAACTCCTCCACCGGCCGCATGGCCGGCGCCCTGGGCGGTCGCCTGGGTGCGGGTGGCGCGCTCCTCGCCGCCGGCCTCGAGAGCAAGGTCTCGGTGGTCACCATGACCATCTTCGACATCCGCTCGGGCGTGCAGCTGGCCATCTCCGAAGGCAACGCCACCGCCACCAACTTCGGCGCAGCCCTCGGCGGCTTCGGCCCTGGCGCCGCTGCCGGCCTGGGTGGTTTCTCCCAGACCCCGGAGGGCAAGGCCACCGTCGCCGCCTTCACCGACGCCTACAACAAGATGGTCGTCGCCCTGCGCAACTACAAGGCGCAGGACGTCAAGGGTGGCCTCGGCCGGGGCGGTCAGTTGAAGGTGAATTAACCTGAACCCGGCACCAGACGGAGCGCCATTCCAGTAAAGAAAGCCCTGCCAGGCCGGCAGGGCTTTCTTGCCATCAGGCGATCACTTGCCCAGCATGGCCATCAGGCCGGACAGCGCCTGACCGAGGTCCACGTCGCCCTCGGGCACCTGGCCGTTCGGGGTCAGTTGATCGACCACCTGGGGCAACACGTTGGCGATGTGGCCTGCCACCTGCTCGGTCGGGATGCCGAGCTGGGCCGCCAGATCGCCCAGCTCACCGCCGCGGAAGACCTGACCGATCTGATCTGCGCTAACCGGAAGATTCTGGCCAGTGCCGACCCACGACGCCGCCTGCTCACCCAGGCCAGCCTGGCCGAGCCGCGCCAGCAGGCCGCCAAGGCCACCCTGGCCGTTGTTCTGGAGCAGACTCATCACCAGTTGCAGCAGGGCAGCCTGACCACCACCGCCTTGCTGGCCGCCGCCAGCCAGCGACCCCAGAACCTGACCTGCCAGTTGATCGAGCAAACCCATCGTGAAGCTCCTTCTTTAAGTGTTATTTCGGGAAACCCTGCCGATCCGCCGCAGCGGGAAATTGTGGCAGCGGCGTAACACTTTACGCGCTCCCTGCCCCCCGGGTGTAAGGCTTTGTGGAATGGAGATGCAAGCGTGACAAACCGCAAACCACGCACCGGTACGGGTAAAATCCGGGTTTTGGCTTTCAAGCAGCTCACACCATGACTCAGGACGAACTCAAGCAACAGGCGGCGCTGCGTGCCCTCGATTACATCGTCGAAGGCAGCATCGTCGGCGTCGGCACCGGCTCCACGGCCAACTTCTTCATCGATGGCCTGGCCACGATGAAAGACCGCATCGTCGGCGCCGTGGCCTCGTCCGAAGCCTCGGCCAAGCGCCTTGCCGGGCACGGCATCCGCCTGTTCGATCTGAACGACGTGGACCGGATGCCGGTGTACGTTGACGGCGCCGACGAGATCGACGCGTCCCTCGCGATGATCAAGGGCGGTGGCGGCGCGCTCACCCGCGAGAAGATCGTCGCGGCGGTGGCCGACAAGTTCATCTGCATCTGCGACGCCACCAAACAGGTCGAATGCCTCGGCCGCTTTCCGCTGCCCGTCGAGGTGATCCCGATGGCCCGCGCCCAGGTCGCCCGCCAGCTCGCGGCGCTGGGCGGCCGTCCGGTGCTGCGCGAAGGCTTCGTCACCGACAACGGCAACATCATCATCGACGTGCATGGCCTGCAGATCGCCGATCCGGCTGCCTTCGAGACCACCGTTGACGGTATCGTGGGCGTTGTCACCAACGGCTTGTTCGCCCGTCGCGGCGCCGATGTGCTGCTACTCGCCACGGCCGGCGGGGTCGTCACCTACGAACGCACCTGAAACAAAAACGTCATGAACCGCTGTTAATCTGCTGCGCTTACCAGCCTTAGGATTTTCAATGAACGAGCACACCTCCAAGAAGTTCGATTCCGAACTGGAAGGAATCCGCAACCGGGTTCTCCAGATGGGCGGGATGGTCGAGTTGCAGATCGTGAAGGCGATGGAAGGGCTTTCCGACGGCGATCCGCTGCTGATCGATCAGGTCATCGAAAACGATAACCGGGTCAATCTGCTCGAGATCGAGCTGGACGAAGCCTGCAATCAGGTCATTGCCAAGCGCCAGCCCACCGCAGTCGACCTGCGCATGGTGAGCACCGTCCAGAAAACCATCACCGATCTGGAACGGATCGGCGACGAGGCGAAGAAGATCGCCAAGACGGCCAAGCAGCTGCACAGCAACGGTTCGCCCTTCATGCCGCAGATCCGCCTCGGCCACATCGCCGACGCGGTGGTGGACATGCTGCGCACCGCGCTGGATGCCTACGCCCGCCTCGACACCGTGGCTGCCGCCCAGGTGGTGCGTCACGACAAGGAGGTGGATGCCGAGTTCAAGGGCATCATGCGCCAGCTCATCACCTACATGATGGAAGACCCGCGCACGATCTCCCAGGCCATCGAGCTGATGTTCGTCGCCAAGTCGGTCGAGCGCATCGGCGACCACGCCAAGAACATCGCCGAGTACGTGGTGTACATGGTCAAGGGCCGCGACGTGCGCCACACCAGCCTCGAGGAAATCGAGCGGGAAGCCACGCGCTGATCCATCTGGCCGTCGGTCAGTCAGTCGGGGGACGGTTTTCCGTCCCCCGATTCATTTTGTATCGCAGATTTCATCGGGCATGCGACTTGCTCCACCGTCGGGGTCATCCACCCGACTGTTAGAATCGGTGTTTCAGCCGATCTCCGAACGCCACTGCCATCATGCCGCTCAAGTTCGAACTCCTGCAGGCCGACGAACACTCCCGCTACCTGCTCCGCGGAAAGACCGACATCCTCTACAACCTGCGCAGCCTCGTGCAGAAGCGCGCGATGATCAGCGCCTTCATCGACGCCAGCGCCGACTCCTTCCTCACCGCCATCCTGGACGTCAATCCTGACAACGACACGCTGATCCTCGACGCCGCCAGCAGCGACGTGATCAACAACCGCGTGGATGGCACCGAGCAGCTGATCTGCGTCACCCAGCTCGACAAGATCAAGATCCAGTTTGCTGCGACCAGGCCCGTGCGCATCAACCACGAAGGCCACACCGCCTTCCGCATCGCCCTCCCCGAGGTGCTGCTGCGCCTGCAACGCCGCGAGTACTACCGGCTGATCGCCAGCAACCCCCACAGCCTCAGCTGCCTGATCCCCGTGAGCAGCGGCGGCGAGAAGCGCATGGTGTCGATGGAGGCCACCGTGCTCGACATCAGCAGCGGCGGGCTGGCGATCCTCCTGCCGCCCAACGAGCCGACCCTGGAGCCGGAAACCATCCTGAACGACTGCCGCCTGATGCTCCCCGAGACGGGCCCGATCGTCACCTCGCTGCGGGTGCGCAACATCTTCCGCATCACCAACCGCGACGGCAGCACCATGCTCCGCGCCGGCTGCGAGTTCACCGACCTCCCCGCCAGCATGGCCTCGACGATCCAGCGCTACATCCTCAAGGCCGAGCGGGAACGCAACGCCCGCGAACGCATCCGCTGAGTCCCGCGGTCACGCACAAGGACAAAAGCCGGCTTTCGCCGGCTTTTGTCCTTTAAACCCTGAGAGGTCGTCACACCGACATGTTCATGATGTCCTGATAGGCGGTGACGAGCTTGTTGCGCACCTGCACCATCTGCTGGAATGACAGGTTGGCCTTTTGCAGATTGACCATCACGTCCTGGAGATTGACGTTCGGATCGCCCGCCGAGAAGCCCTTGGACATTTCCTGGGCCTGCATCTGGGCGGAACTCACCTGGTCGATGGCGGTTTGAAGCACCTGACCGAAATCGGTCTCGCCGGCAGCCTGGGCCGATTGGGCGGACTTGCCCGACGCCACCTGCGAGGTGGCGCGAAGCTCCGACAACATCTGATCGATTCCGCGGGTATCCATGATCCTGCTCCTTTGACTCGACTATAGCAGAGCAAGTGACGTGCCACAGAGCACAAGGTGCGCGTCAGCCGCTGAAAAGCCCCTCTTCCCGGTACTGCTGGAGCTTGTAGCGGAGGGTGCGCTCGGAGATGCCAAGCTGCGCCACGGCTCGCTTTCGCGACCCACCGACCTCTTTCAGCACCTGCAGGATGTGCTCGCGCTCCAGATCCTTCATGTTGGCCGGGCGGGCGGCCTCGCGGGCTTCGGCAGCGGCATCGACGGCAGAAATTGCCGGATCCACGGCAAACGGTGCCGGCATCGTCGCCGGCGGCGGCACCACCATCCGCACCGGTTCGCCGTTCCAGTGGGGCAGGCACAGGCGGATGGTCTCGCCCGACACGGCCTGACCGCTGCTGAGGATCAGCGCCCGCTGGACGGTGTTTTCCAGCTCGCGCACGTTGCCCGGCCAGTGATAGGTGAGCAGCACCTCCTCGGCCTCGGGCGACAGGCGCCCCACGCGCTTGAGACGCACGCCATGGAGCAGCGCGAAATGCCGGGCCAGGGGCACGATGTCGCCGGGCCGCTCGCGCAGCGACGGGATCGCCAGCGGGAACACGTTGAGGCGGTAGAACAGATCCTCGCGGAAACGGCCGGCGGCCACTTCCTTGCTCATGTCGCGGTTGGTGGTGGCCAGCACGCGGATGTCGAGCGGAATCGCCTTCTTGCCGCCCACCCGCTCCACCTCGCGCTCCTGCAGCACGCGCAGCAGCTTGGCCTGCAGGCCCAGGGGCATCTCGGAGATTTCGTCCAGCAGCAGCGTGCCGCCTTCGGCCTGTTCGAACTTGCCGGCCTGGCTGCTGGTGGCGCCGGTGAAGGCGCCCTTCTCGTGGCCGAAGAGCGTGGCTTCGAGCAAGCTATCGGGGATCGCCGCGCAGTTGATGGCCACGAAGGGGCCGCTGCGGCGGGAGGAGTGTTCGTGCAGGTAGCGGGCAAAGACTTCCTTGCCGGTGCCGGATTCGCCGTTGAGGAGCACCGTGGCGTCGGTCTCAGCCACCTTGTCGGCCAGGGCCAGCAGCTTGCGGGTGTGGGGGTCGGCGGCAATCATGTCGTCGTCGCGCCGGGTGACCGCGTAGCGCTCGACGTGTTCGAGCAGCACCTTGGGCTCGAAGGGCTTCATCAGGAAGTCGCAGGCGCCGCCGCGCATGGCGTCGACGGCCTTCTCGACGTCGCCAAAGGCGGTCATGAGCAGCACCGGCAGCTGGGGCAGGCGCTGGCGCAGCTCGGCCAGCAGCTGCAGGCCGTCCATCGGCTGCATCTTCAGGTCGGACAGGACCAGGTTGAACGCCTGTCTTTCCACCTCGGACAGGGCCGCCGGGCCGTCGCCCACGCCGGTCACCGCGTGGCCGGCGACCTCGAGGGTCAGGCACACGGCGTCGCGCAGGGGCGCATCGTCTTCGACTACCAGGATGTTGAGGGCTTCAGGCATGGGACGTCTCTCTAAAACTGGGTGCAACTGGGCGAGCCGGGCGTCAGCCGCCCATGGCGAGGGTCAGTGAAAAAACCGTTCCACGACCGGGTTCGGAATCGATGCCGATGTCTCCCCCGTGGGCCCGGGCAACGCCCCGCGCAATCGCCAGGCCCAATCCTGTTCCGTCGGGCCGGGTGGTAAAGAACGGCTCGAAGAGCCGCGACTGTAGTGCCGGATCAATTCCGCGGCCGTTGTCGGCCACCGTGAAGCGGGCCATGGCGCCGTCCAGCCGGGCCTGAAAGCGGATCACGCCGCCGGCGTCCAGCGCCTGGACGGCGTTCTCGAGCAGGTTGGTGAGGGCCCCGGCGATGGCCTTGCGGTCGCCCACCACCTGGGTGTCGCCGCAGGCGCAGGCGGATTCGAGGGTCAGCCCCTTGGCGCGGGCCAGGGGTTCGAGGGTGTGGGTGAGTTCGGCCACCAGATCGCAGATGCCGAAGGGCTCGCGGCCGAGGGTTTCGCCACGGGCAAACAGCAGCATGTCGCGGATGAGTTTTTCGAGATGGCGCAGGCGCTCCATCGCCCGGTTGCCGATGCGCTCCCGGTCGGCCGGGCCCATTTCCTGCTGCACGAGGTTGGCGGTGTAGAGCAGCGCGGCCGACAGCGGCGTGCGCAGCTGGTGGGCCAGCCCGGCGACCATCTCGCCCATGGCGGCGAGACGCTCGTTGCGTTCGGCGGCGAGACGCATCCGGTGGGCGTCGGTCACGTCGGTGAGGAGCACGATGTGGCCCTCGCCGGATTCCAGGGCTGCGTCGTCGCGGGTCAGGCGACGGGTTTCGGTGCCGGCGCCAAGCTGCCATTCGCCCGGGGTTTCGGTGGGCGCCAGGCGGGCGGCAGAAAACGCCGCCCAATCGACGCCGGCCAGCGGCGCCTCGAACATCGCCTCGACGGCCCGGTTGGCCTGTACCACGCGGCCGTCCCGGTCGAGCACGACGACGCCCGCCGGCAGCGCGCCCATCAGCACGCTGAGACGTTCGGTCAGCTGGCCGACCTGCGTCTGCAGGCCGGCGTAGGCACCGGTCAGGGCCTCCGACGCCTCGCTGAACTGGCGAAAGGCTTCGGCCAGCTGGCGGGCGTCGAGACGGTCTTCGGTGGCGGGCAGGTTCATGAAGGGCACGGGGCGAAATTCACCGGTTCGCAGCTTAGGCCCGCCGGCGGCAAGACAAGCCGGCAAATAGGCGGCAAAAACTGCTGCTAATCCTGCCCTTGAACGGATTGCGCCTCGCCGAGAATGCGAGCATCCGTAAGAGGGGAATGTTTCCATGGCAGCAGAAGACGCCGCCGTCGCTCCACCGCCGCCCGCCTCACCGTTCACTCAGGTGCTGGAGAACATCCGCAATCTGTCGCAGCGCCAGAAGCTCGCCGCGGGCGCCGCCTTGGCCTTCGCCATTGCGCTGGTCGTCGGCGTGCTCCTGTGGAGCCGGCAGCCGGACTACGCCGTGCTGTTCTCCAATCTCGCCGAGAAGGACGGGGGCGCCGTCGTGGCCAGCCTCCAGCAGCAGAACATCCCCTACAAGTTCTCCGACAACGGCAACGCGATCCTCGTCCCCGCCGCCAACGTGCACGACCTGCGCCTGCGCCTCGCCGCCCAGGGCATCCCCAAGGGCGGGCTGGTGGGCTTCGAACTGATGGAGAACCAGAAGCTCGGGCTGTCGCAGTTCCACGAACAGGTCAATTACCAGCGCGCCCTCGAAGGCGAGCTGTCGCGCACCATCTCGGCCATCGCCAGCGTGGCCGGCGCCCGGGTGCATCTGGCCATCCCCAAGCAGACCGCCTTCCTGCGTGACGAGCAGAAGCCCACCGCCTCGGTGATGGTGAACCTGCACACCGGCCGCGCCCTCGACCCGGGCCAGATCGCCGGCATCGTGCACCTCATCGCGTCCAGCGTGCCCCAGCTCACCAACGAAAACGTGAGCGTGATCGACCAGGACGGCACCCTCCTCACCAAGAAGCCGGACCCGCTGCGCACCAACCTCGACGCCACCCAGATCAAATACACCCGCGAGCTGGAAGAGGGCTACATCGAGCGTATCAACGCCATCCTCACGCCGCTGTTCGGCAAGGGCAACTTCCGCGCCCAGGTGTCGGCCGACGTGGACTTCAACGTCACCGAGCAGACCGCGGAAACGTACCGCCCCAACCCGTCGCCCGAGCAGGCCATCCGCAGCCAGCAGAGCAACGAGAGCACCACCCGGGAGCAGGCCGCCCAGGGCGTGCCGGGCGCGCTCACCAACCAGCCGCCGGTGCCGGCCACCGCGCCGCTCACCACCCCGCCGGTCGGCGGTGCCGCCGGCCCCAACCAGCAGCCGCCCCTCAGCACCACCAAGAGCGCCACCATCAACTACGAGGTGGACAAGACCATCCAGCACACCCGCAAGGCGCTGGGCCAGATCCGCCGGCTGTCGGTGGCGGTGGCCCTCAACCAGAAGGAAGAGAAGGACAAGAACGGCGTCGCCAAGCCGGTTCCGCTCACCGACGAAGAGCGCAAGCGCGTCGAGGATCTGGTGCGCGACGCGGTGGGCTACAGCAAGGACCGCGGCGACACCATCAGCGTGGCCAGCAGCCCCTTCGTGGTCTCGGACAAGGATCAGCTCGAGACGCCGATCTGGAAGGACCCGGACAACGTCGCGCTGTTCAAGGAGCTCATCAAGTATCTGGTCATCGCCGGGGTGATCGCTTTCGTGGCCTTCGGCGTGATCCGCCCGCTCCTGAAGCAGGTCATGCCGCAACCGGAAACCAAGGAAGAAGAAGCCGCCGCCGAGGCCGCTGCCGCCGGCGAGGAAGGCGAAGAGGGCGAGGAAGGTGAAGAGGAAGGTGCCGAAGTGGCCCTGTCGCCCGAAGCCGCCGCCCGCCTCGCCTATGAGGAAAAGCTCGCCAAGGCCCTGGCCCTGGCCAAAGACAACCCGCGGATGGTTGCCAACCTGATCAAGGAATGGATGGGAAACAATGAGCAGCAACGATGAAGGGCTGGAAAAGAGCGCCCTGCTCCTGCTGACGCTCGGCGCCGACGAGGCCGCCGAAGTGCTGAAGCTGCTCGGCCCGAAGGAAGTCCAGAAGCTCGGCGCGTCGATGGCCGCCATGACGGCCCAGCCGCGGGAGCGGGTCGAGGGCATCCTCGACGAGCTGATCATCTACTCCGACAAGGGCTCGCCCATCGAAGCCGACCACGAGCACATCAAGGCCATGCTCACCAAGGCCCTCGGCGACGAGCGCGCCAACCACCTGATCGGCCGCGTACTGCAGGGCTCCGACACCGCCGGCATCGAAAGCCTGAAGTGGATGGACGCCGCCACCGCCGCCGATCTCATCAAGAACGAACACCCGCAGATCATCGCGACGATCCTGGTCCACCTTGAGTTCGACCAGGCCGGCGAGATCCTCAAGCACTTCACCGACCGCCTGCGCAACGACGTGCTGCTGCGCATCGCCACCCTCGACG
>NZ_CALAYQ010000049.1:0-59661 GCF_937894855.1 uncultured Zoogloea sp. | reverse complement strand
AGTTTTCGGAGGCGATCAGTTCGATGTGATCTTCCTGACGGCGGTTTTCGGCCTCGATGGCCTGCCAGAGTTCAGGGTCGACCTTGGCAAGGGTATTTTGCTTGGAAAACATGGCTATCCAGGTGGGCTTGAGTCAAATTCGGATTTTAGCATGCCACTTTGGGCCGTGCAGAACGCAAGCGAGCCCGCAGGCCCTCGCGGGGCTGCGGGCTCGGGTGTGGTCGGGGTTTCAGACGTTGAAGTGACTGACCTTCGACTGGAGGTTGGCGGCGAGTTGTTCGAGCAGGGCGGCCTGTTCGTTGGTCTGGCGGGTGACCTGGTTGTTCTGGTCGGCCATGCGGGCGATGTCCTCCACGCCGCGGGCCACTTCCTGGCTGGCGATGCTCTGTTCGCGGGTGGCGTCGGCGATGTCGTTCACGGCGCTGGTGGTGCGGTCGCTCTCGTTGCGGATCGTTTCGAGCACGGCGCCGGAGTCGGTGGCAAGGCGCACGCCGTCCCGCACCTCTTCGGTGACGCCGCGGATCATCGACACGACCCGATCGGCCTCGGTCTGCACTTCGCTGACGGTTGAGCTGATTTCCCGGGTCGAGGTGGCCGTGCGTTCGGCGAGCTTGCGCACTTCGTCGGCGACCACCGCAAAGCCCCGGCCGCTCTCGCCGGCACGGGCAGCCTCGATGGCGGCGTTGAGGGCGAGGAGGTTGGTCTGGTCGGCGATGTCGTTGATGATCTTGCCGATGTTTGAGATTCGGGCCGAGCGTTCGGAGAGCAGATTGACCGCGGCGCCGGCGTTGTCGATCTCGGAGGAGATGCGGTCCATGCCGTTGATCATCTGCCGCACCGTGTCTCCGCCGCTTTCGGCCTGTTGTTGGGCGCTCTGAGTGATGTTGCGGGCAGTGGCGGCGCTGTCCGAGACGTGGGTGATGCTGACCGAGAGTTCCTCGATGGCGGAGGCAAGGCTGGTGGCGGCTTCGTTCTGCGCGGTGGTGCTGGCCACGACGTTGTCGGAGCTGGCGCGGACGGATTCCGCCACCTCGCGCACCGAGGCGCTGGCACGCTTCACTTCGCCAATCAGGGCGCCCACCTGACGGGTGGTGTTGTCGAGGGCGCTACTCATGAGGTCGAGCTCGTTACTGCTGCCGGGTTCCACGCGGGGGAACTGGGCGGTCATGTTGCCTTTGCCCACTTCTTCCATTGCCTGCAGCAGGACGCGGATCGGCGCCAGCTGGCGGCGGGAGATGAGATAGAGGGCGACCGTGAGCACCAGGGCGCCGCCCAGGCACAGGGCGATCAGGGTGTTGCGCAGGCTGCGCGCCTCGACGGTGAATTCTTCGACGTAGCTGCCGGTTGCCATCAGCCAGCCCCAGTCGGAGATGGATTCGAAGGCCATCATCTTCTGGCTGGAGCGGCCTTTCTCGTCGGTCCAGTCGTAGGTGGCGAGGCCTTCCTTGCGCGCGAAGAGGTCGCCCAGCACCTGCTGCATCTGGGGGTTGTTGATGTCGCCGACCGTCTTGCCGGTGAGGGTGGGGTGGTAGATGAACTCGGTCTTTGCTGCGTCGGCGTTGGGCGCCACGATGTACGCGTAGCCGGTGCTGCCGGACTTGATCTCGCTGAGCACCTTGAACAGGCGCTCCATGTCGCCGTGGATGTCGACCCGGGCGGCGAGGGCGCCGACGACCTGCCCCTTGTCGTTGGTGATGGGTTCGAGGGCCGAGATGTAATACAGGCCGTTGCGCCTGACGATGCCGGCGTAGGGCTTGCCCGCGAGCAGGGCCTGGACTTCCTTGCCGTCGGCAGCGAGGGCGGTGCCTTCGGTGCTCTTGCCGTCCTTGTCCTTGAGCAGGGTGGCGGCGCGGACGAAATCATTGCCCGAACGCACGAGCAGGGCTGGATCGGCGTCGACCTGCTTGCGCATCGACAGCAGCAGATCCGTGTTGCCGTTCAGCACCCGGTCGCCGGCGTGGATGACGGGGATCTCGTATTTTCCGGACTGGGTGGTTTCGGGGCCGACGCGCAGGGGGCCGAGGTTGTCCTTGACGCGTCCGAGGGCCTTGTTGGCTGCCGCGGAGGCGTTGGCGTGGGTCAGATCCAGCAGCCGCACCACATTGCGGAGTTGCAGGGTCAGCTCCTCCTCTGTCTTGGTGAGGGCCGCGCGCTCTGAAAAATAGGTGGTGAAGCCGATCAGCACGGCGAACACTGCAACGCTGACGAGCGCCGTGGCAATCGAAAGCTGGTGGACAACGGAAGCGCGCTTGATATTGAACATCCTTCAACTCCGGTCATTGAGGTCCATCCGTTGGACCCAACGTGCGTGTAATCGACCGGAATGAAGGAAACTTGAAAGCAGGCCGCCTGGGCGCTGCTTTCAGGGTCAGGCGTTGGGGAGTTCGTCGAGGGCCTGGTTGAGGTGCTGCTGCTGGGCCCAGGCGATGAGCGCCCAGGCGGCGCCGTCCCAGCCGATCCAGTTGAGGGCAGCGTTGGGGATGGTGAAATCCCTCGGTGCGGTGAGCGGCTTGCCGGAGGCGAGGCGATGGACAATGTCGAGCACGCCGCCGTGGGTGACGATCAGCACGGTTCCGTTCGGATGGCGGCGGGCGATGCCTTCGAGGGTTCCGTGGATGCGGGCCGCAAACTGCCGCAGGCTTTCGCCGCCCTCGGGGAAAGTGAATTCCGGATCGCGGGTTTCGAAGCGGTGGTAATCGTCGGGGAAACGGGCGCGGGCTTCGTCGTAGGTGAGGGCCTGGAAGCTGCCGTAGTGGCGCTCGCGCAGGGCGGCGTCGAAGGCGAGTTCGAGGCCGCAGCGCTCGGCAATGGCGGCGGCGGTCTGTCGGGCGCGGGTGAGGTCGGACGAGTAGGCCGCGTCGAAGCGCTCGGCAGCGAGGCTCGCCGCGGTGGCGCGGGCCTGGACGAGACCGGTGTCGTTGAGGGGAATGTCGGTGTGGCCCTGGAGGCGGCGTTCGGCGTTCCAGGCGGTTTCGCCGTGGCGGACGAGGCAGATTCGGGTTGCCATTGCTGCGTTGCAGTAAAAAAGCCGTGGGGAACGCAGTATCGCACGTGTTTTTAGGCTCTGGCGCTTCCCGGCGCTCACCGAAAAGGCGTTTTTTCGGGGCCGTGACCGAATATTTGTGCCGAAATCGTTTTTGGTAGGCGTAATCCCTTATTGCTGGCGGGTGGTTCTCGCCGATAATCCGGGCGCTGGAACCCTGGACGTTTCCGATATAAGAGACGGTCGTATAGTCAAATCAAAGGAGGTGCGGGACGTGCAAGCCCTGCTCAAAATATCGCGCGCGATCGATGCGCTGAACCAGCGGGTCGGAAAGGCCACGATCTGGCTGGTTCTGGTGGTCACGGTCATCAGCGCCATCAATGCCGTTGTGCGCTACGCCTTCAACTACAGTTCGAACGGTCTGCTGGAAATCCAGTGGTATCTGTTCTCCGCCATCTTCCTGTTGTGTGCTGGCTACACCCTGATGCGTAACGAGCACGTGCGCATCGACGTGGTGTCGAGCCGCTTCTCGCCGAGGGTGCATGCCTGGATCGACATCATCGGCACGCTGTTCTTCCTGGCGCCGATGGCCATCGCCGTGCTGTACCTCTCCTGGCCGATCTTCATCAATTCGTTCCTGAATAACGAATACTCGTCCAACGCCGGTGGCCTGATCGTTTGGCCGGTGCGTGGCCTCGTGCCCCTGGGTTTTGCGCTGCTGATCCTCCAGGGTGTCTCCGAGCTCATCAAGCGGGTGGCCTTTTTGCAGGGCCTGATCGGCGATCCCAATGCCAAGGCCGACGCGCCTTCGGCCGAGGAAGAACTGGCCCGGGCCATCAAGCAACAGCGTGGGGAGACCGTCTAAATGGAATTCATCGCTGCCAACATGGCGCCCCTGATGTTCGGGTCGCTGGTGATCTTCCTGCTGTTCGGCTATCCGGTGGCGTTCGCCCTGGCCGCCAACGGCGTTGTCTTCGGCCTGATCGGCATCGAGCTGGGCCTGCTCACGCCGGCGCTGTTCCAGGCGCTGCCTGACCGGATCTTCGGGGTGATGTCCAACGACACCCTGCTGGCGATTCCGTTCTTCACCTTCATGGGGCTGATCCTCGAGCGATCGGGGATGGCGGAGGATCTGCTCGATACCATTGGCCAGCTGTTCGGCCCGGTGCGCGGCGGCCTCGCCTTTGCGGTGATCTTCGTCGGCGCGATCCTCGCTGCGACCACCGGCGTGGTGGCGGCCTCGGTGATTTCGATGGGCCTCATCTCGCTGCCGATCATGATGCGCTATGGCTACGACCAGCGTCTGGCGACGGGCGTGATCGCTGCGTCGGGCACGCTGGCCCAGATCATCCCGCCGTCGCTGGTGCTGATCATCATGGCCGACCAGCTGGGTCGTTCCGTGGGTGACATGTACCAGGGTGCGATGATCCCGGGCCTGGTGCTGACCGGCCTGTACGTGGGTTACGTTGCGCTGGTGGCGGTCTTCAAACCGGCGGCAGCCCCGGCGCTGCCGCTTGAGGCGCGCACGCTGCGCGGGGGCAAGCTGTTCCTGCGGGTGCTCACCACCCTTGTGCCGCCGCTGATGCTGATCTTCCTGGTGCTCGGCACGATCTTCCTTGGCATCGCGACGCCGACCGAGGGTGGGGCGATGGGCGCTGCAGGGGCACTGGTGATGGCCATCCTGCGCGGCCGGCTCAACGTGTCGCTGCTCAAGCAGGCGATGGAAACCACCGCCAAGCTGACCACCTTCGTGGTGTTCATCCTGGTGGGCGCGCGGGTCTTCTCGCTGACCTTCTACGGTGTGGAAGGCCACCTGTGGGTCGAGCACCTGCTCACCGGGCTCCCCGGAGGCCAGCTTGGCTTCCTGATCGTAGTGAACATCCTGATCTTCCTGCTGGCCTTCTTCCTCGACTTCTTCGAGCTGTCGTTCATCGTGGTGCCGCTGCTGGCTCCGGTGGCCGAGAAGCTGGGCATTGATCTGATCTGGTTTGGCGTGCTGCTGGGTGTGAACATGCAGACCTCGTTCATGCACCCGCCCTTCGGCTTTGCGCTGTTCTACCTGCGCTCGGTGGCGCCGCCGTCCATCAAGACGACCCAGATCTACTGGGGCGCGGTGCCCTTCGTGATCATCCAGATCATCATGGTCGGCATCATCATCACCTTCCCGCAGCTGGTGACCATGGGCCTCGACAAGCAGGAGAAGGTGGATACCGACTCGATCGAGATCGTGGTGCCCGACGGCGAGGCGCCTGAGGATTCGCCGGTTCAGTTTGATGCGCCGCAGGAAGGCGAAGGCAAGCCCGCCGGTGACGGCGCTGAGGTGCCGCCGCCGGCCGAGGACGACGCGGCCAAAGCGCTCGAGAAAGCCCTGCAGCAGGACAAGAAGTAGGGCGGTTTTCAGATGTAAAAAACCCGGGGAGCGATCCCCGGGTTTTTGTTTTGTGGCGTACGTGCTCAGGCCTGAACGACCCGGTTCCGGCCGGCGTTCTTGGCGGCGTAGAGGGCCCGGTCGGTGCGGCTGAGCAGATCTTCGGCGGTTTCGCCAGGCTGGCGGCTGGCGATGCCGATCGAGGCGCTGATGTTGGTCAGCCGCTCGCCGGTGCGACTGTCCTTGAGCACCAGATGTTCGATGGAGATGCGCAGGGTTTCGGCCAGCTGGTGCGCCTGCTGGGCGGTGCCGCCGCAGAAGATCAGGGCGAATTCCTCGCCGCCGTAGCGATAGACCGACACCCCCACCCGCGTGGCGGCAGACAGCTGCTTGCCCACCAGGCTCAGCACGCGATCGCCCACCAGATGGCCGAAGCGGTCGTTGAACTGCTTGAAGTGGTCGATGTCGAGCAGCGCGAGGTGGATCACCGGGCCCCGGTCGCTTTGCTCGAGGAACTGCGCAAGTTCCATATCGAAGGCGCGGCGGTTGAAGACGCCGGTGAGCTCGTCGTTCATCGCGTTCTGGCGCAGGGTTTCGAGCTCGCTGCGCAGGCGCCGGATTTCCTCGTTGGCTGCGGACAAGCGCTGCTCGAAGCGCGAGGTATTCTGCTGCATCGCGGTGGAGCCCTGGAGCAGCTTGTCGAGAGTGCCGAAGATGTCATCGACGCTGCCGGCGCCGGCGGTGGTGTTGCCGCGCAGGTCGCGGTTGCATTCGTCGAGGAGCGTCGAGAACGAGCGCGTGCCGGCGAGGGTTGCGTTGAGGTCGTGGTCGATGCCGCTGACCATCTGCTCGAAGCTGTCCTTCATCCGGTGGAGGGCGGTTTCGATGTCGCCGGTGGACGAGACGTGTTCGCGGAAGAGGTCCTCGGCCTTGGTGAGGGGGATCATCCCGTAGGCCGAGACGATCTCGTCGATGCGCTGGTTGAGCGTCGGATCTTCGTTGGAGACGTAGGTGTACCAGAGGGCGTAGTTGATCGGCGTCACCGGGATCTGGTGCTTCACCATGATCGGCACTGCCTTGCGAAGTCGTTCCGCCGCTTGTTCAACTGAACCGCTAATCACTCTGATCCTCCTGAAGGGGGGCGGGTGGCTGCCCGGAGAGGTGTCCTCCGGCTTTCCAGTCCGGCCCGCGGCCTTTTTAGCCACACCTGAGCTTATCGGCGGGCGCGGCCAAAACTTCATGGCCGGGCGGAATGAACAACGGCGCCCGCAGGCGCCGTTGTGCTCAAAATGGGCAGTCTGCCCGTTTATGAGGCTTCGTACATCAGCGTGCCTTCGACCAGGGTGTAGCGCACCTTGCCCGGGAGTTCGAGGCCCAGGAAAGGCGTGTTCTTGCCCTGGCTCTTGAGCATCGAACGGTCGATGAGCTGGTAGGTGTCGGGATCGAACACGCACACGTCGGCGCGAGCGCCGACCGACAGGTGGCCACCCTTGGCGATGCCGGCAATTTTTGCCGCCTCGGAGGTGATTCGGGCAACGGCGTCGATCAGCGGCAGCTTGTGTTCGGCTGCCCACTTGAGGGTGAGCGGCAGCAGCAGTTCGAGCCCGGTGGTGCCGGGTTCGGATTCGCTGAACGGAGCTTGCTTGGCGTCGTCGTCTACCGGCGTGTGGTCGGAGCAGATCGCGTTGATCCGGCCGTCGGCCAGGGCCTTCGAGAGCGCGATGCGGTCGCGCTGGCTGCGCAGGGGCGGGATCACGTGGCAGTGGGGGTTGAAGTAGCCGATGTCCATGTCGCACAGGTGCAGATGGTGGGCGGCCACGTCGCAGGTCACATCGACACCGTCCTTGCGGGCCTGCTCGATGAGGTCGAGGCTTTCGGCGGACGACAGGCGGGTGATGTGCAGCCGCGCGCCGGTCTGGCGGGCGAGGCGCAGGTAGGTGAACAGCGCGACGATCTCGGCACTGGCCGGAATGCCGGGCAGGCCGAGGCGCGAGGCGACTTCGCCGTCGTGGGCAACGCCGCCCCGGGCGAGGTAGGGATCAACCGGCTGCAGCCAGACGCGGAAGCCGAAGGTCGCGGCGTACTGCATGGCGCGGCCGAGCACCCGGGTGTCGAGGATGGGCACATTGGCCTGGCTGAAGGCCACGCAGCCGGCTTCGACCAGCTCGGCCATCTCGGAGAGCTGTTCGCCCTTGAGACCGATGGTGAGTGCGCCGACCGGGTAGACGTGGGCGCGGTTGAGCTTCTTGGCGCGGTAGCACAGCATCTCGACGAGGCCGGGTTCGTCGAGCACCGGGTCGGTGTCGGGCGGAATCGCGAGGCTGGTGATGCCGCCGGCCATGGCCGCGTCCATCTCGGATTCGAGGGTGGCCTTGTATTCGAAGCCGGGCTCGCGCAGGCGGGCGGCGAGGTCGATCAGGCCCGGCGCGACGATCAGGCCGCTGGCGTCGATGGTGCGGGCGGCGCTGAAGCCGGCGGGCGCCTGGCCGACGCCGACGATCTTGCCGTCGGCGATGTAGAGATCCTGCTTCGCGTCGAGGCGGTTGGCCGGGTCGATGATCCGGCCATTCGTGATGTGGATGTTCATGGTCGAAAACCTGTTGATCAGTGACTGCCCAGCATGCTCATGACGGCCATGCGCACCGCGATGCCGAAGGTGACCTGCGGCAGGATCACCGCCTGACCGCCGTCGGCCACGGCGGAGTCGATCTCGACACCGCGGTTCATGGGGCCGGGGTGCATCACGATGGCGTCGGGCTTGGCGAGGGCGAGCTTGTCTGCGGTGAGGCCCCACACCTTGAAGAATTCCTGCGGGCTGGGCAGCAGGGCACCATTCATGCGCTCGTTCTGCAGGCGCAGCATCATCACCACGTCCACGTCCTTGAGGCCTTCCTGCATGGTGGCGCAGTAGCGCACGCCCATCTTCTCGACATCGGTGGGGAGCAGGGTCTTGGGGCCGATCACGCGCACTTCGGGCACGCCGAGGGTGGTGAGCGCGGCGATCTGCGAGCGGGCGACGCGGGAGTGGAGCACGTCACCGACGATGGCGACGGTGAGGTTGTGGAACTCTTTCTTGTAGTGCCGGATGGTGTACATGTCCAGCAGCCCCTGGGTGGGGTGGGCATGGCGGCCATCGCCGGCATTGACCACGTGGATGTGGTCGCGGCCGGTGTTCTGCAGGTGCTGGGCGATCAGGTGCGGGGCGCCGCTGGATTCGTGGCGCACCACGAACATGTCGGCCTGCATCGCGCAAAGGTTGTCCACGGTGTCGAGCAGCGTCTCGCCCTTCTTGGTGGACGAGGTGGACACGTTGAGGTTGATCACGTCGGCCGACAGGCGCTTGGCGGCGATCTCGAAGGTGGTGCGGGTGCGCGTGCTGTTCTCGAAGAACAGGTTGAAGACGCTCTTGCCGCGGAGCAGCGGGAGCTTCTTCACTTCGCGCTCGGCCATCTCGGTGAAGGGCGCGGCGGTGTCGAGGATCTGGGTGATGATGCTGCGCGGCAGTCCGTCGAGGGTCAGCAGGTGCTGGAGTTCGCCGTGCTTGTTGAGTTGAGGGTTATGCATGGATCAGCCTCATGGTGAGGGCGCCGGAGTCGTCGCGCTCGAGTTGCAGGTTTTGCCCGGCGGGCAGCGGTTCTGGCAGCGTGAGGGCGCAGAAGCGGGCGGCGATGGGCAGCTCGCGTCCGCCGCGGTCGATGAGCACGGCCAGGTCGACCCGGGCCGGGCGGCCGTAGTCGAAGAGTTCGTTGAGGGCGGCGCGGGTGGTGCGGCCGGTGTAGAGCACGTCGTCCACGATGACGATGTGGGCGTCTTCCACGTCGAAGGGGATCTTCGAGCCCTGGGGCTGCTGGTGCAGGCCCTTGGCGGCGTAGTCGTCCCGGTAGAAGCTCACGTCGACGCTGCCGAGGGGCTGGGTCAGGCCGAGGAGGGCGTGGAGGCGCTGGGCGAGCCACACGCCGCCGGTGTGGATGCCGACGAGCGCGGTGGCCGGCGTGACGTGGGGACGCATCGCGGCGGCCAGTTCGGCGATGAGGTGTTCGGCGTCAGGTAGCTGCATGTTTGGCACTTTCGAAGTACTGGAGCAGGATGATCTGGGCGGCGGCGGAATCGAGGCGGGGCTTCTGCTTGCGCCAGCCGTGGTGGCCGGCCTCGCTGAGACGGCCTTCGGCCTCGGCCGACGACAGGCGCTCGTCCACCAGCGACACGGGCAGCCCGTAGCGGCCGTGGAGCTGGTTGGCGAAGCGCCGGCAACGGACGGTCATGGCGTGCTCGGAGCCGTCGAGGTGCGTGGGCAGGCCGACGACCAGCGCCGAGGGCTTCCATTCGGCGAGCAGTTTTTCAATCGCGGCAAAGCGCGCTGCATTGGCTTCTTCGGCGATGGGCGCGAGGGGATGGGCGTGGCCGGTCTCGGTCTCGCCGACCGCCACCCCGATGCGCGCGAGGCCGAAGTCGAAGGACAGCAGGGTGCTCACGCGTGACCGGCGACGTCGGACAGTTTTGCGAAGTCGACGCCGATGAGTTGCATGGCCGCGGCGAGGCGCTCTTCCGGCGGCAGGTCGAAGACGATGGCAAGATCGGCGGGCACGGTGAGCCAGGCGTTCTGGGCCAGCTCGTGCTCGAGCTGGCCGGCAGACCAACCGGCGTAGCCGAGGGCGACCAGCACCTCGCCGGGTTCGCCCTTGTTGGCGAGGGACTGGAGCACGTCGCGGGAGCTGGTGAGGCCGACGGTGTCGCTCACCTTGAGGGTCGAATGCCAGTCGCCGGCCGGGCGATGGAGCACGAAGCCCCGATCGGCCTGGACCGGGCCACCGAAATACACCGGCAGATCGGCAAAATCAGGCTGCTCGAAGGGGATGTCGATGCGCTCGAAGAGCGTTGCCAGCCGCATGTCGGTCGGGCGGTTGACGATGACCCCCATGGCGCCGTTCTCGTTGTGCTCGGCGATGTAGGTGAGCGTGCGCGAAAAGTTCGGATCGGCCATGGCGGGCATGGCGATCAGGAAGTGATCGGTGAGGTTGATGGTGGTCGTAGTCACGGGTGGTATTCTAAGCCGAGGTCGCCGATTGTAGCGGCAACTTTTCAGTCCTGCGTTCCCTTCAAGAGCCCCTGTTTCCATGTCTTCTGCACTTGTCTGGTTTCGTCGTGACCTGCGCGACTTCGACCATGCGGCGCTGTATCACGCGCTCAAGCGATTTCCGCAGGTTTTCTGCGTTTTCGTGTTTGACACCGAGATTCTCGACGCGTTGCCCCGCCGGGCCGATCGGCGGGTGGAGTTCATCCACGCCAGCGTCGTCGAGCTCGACGGCGCACTGCGCGCGAAGGGCGGCGGGCTGATCGTCCGCCACGGGCCGGCGCGGGACGTGATCCCGGCGCTGGCGGCGTCGCTGGGCGCGACGGCGGTGCTGGCCAACGGCGATTACGAGCCCGCCGCCATCGCCCGGGACGAGGACGTGGCCGAGCGGCTGCGCGTGCAGGGCATTGCCTTCGAGCGTTTCAAGGATGAGGTGATCTTCGAAAAGAGTGAGGTGCTCACCAAGAGCGCGACGCCGTTCTCGGTCTTCACGCCCTACAAGCGGGCGTGGCTGGCGGCGCTCACTGATTTTCATCTGAAGGCCTATCCGGTCGAAAAGTACGCGGCAAACCTGGCGCCGCTGCCGGCGGGCGAATCGATCCCGTCGCTCGCCGAGATGGGCTTCGAGCCGACCAACCTGCTGGAGGTCGGCATCACGCCGGGCATGGCGGGCGGGCGCAAGCTGATCGACGATTTCGTGCGCCGCATCGACCGCTACAAGGCGCGGCGGGATTTCCCGGCCAGCAAGGGCGTGTCTTACCTTTCGGTGCATCTGCGCTTCGGCACGGTGTCGATCCGCGAGCTGGCCCGGCTCGCCCACGCCCGCGGCGGGGAGGGTGCCGACACCTGGCTCTCGGAGCTGATCTGGCGGGATTTCTATTTCCAGATCCTGTGGCACAACCCGCATGTGGTGGGTGCGAGTTTTCGGCCGGAGTACGACCGGGTGCGCTGGGATGACGCGCCCGAGCTCTTCGCCGCCTGGTGCGAGGCGCGTACCGGCTACCCGATCGTCGACGCGGCGATGCGCCAGATCGCCCACAGCGGCTACATGCACAACCGGCTGCGGATGGTGGTGGCGTCGTTTTTGACGAAGGATCTGGGCATCGACTGGCGACTGGGCGAAAAGTACTTTGCCGACGAGCTCAACGATTTCGATCTGTCGGCCAACAACGGCGGCTGGCAGTGGGCGGCGTCCACCGGCTGTGATGCCCAGCCGTATTTCCGCATCTTCAACCCGGTCAATCAGTCCGAGAAGTTCGACCCGGACGGCAGCTTCATCCGGCGCTACCTGCCGGAGCTGGCCAAGGTGCCGGACAAGTTCATCCACGCGCCGTGGACCATGCCGCCCATCGACCAGAAGCTGGCCGGCTGCGAGATCGGCAAGGATTACCCGGTGCCCATCGTCGATCACGCCAAGGCGCGGGAGCGCACCCTGGCGCGCTTTGGCGTGGTGAAGTCGGCGGAGCCGCCGGCGGACTAACGCCGGGCGGTGGCGACCAGCACTGTGTAGTCGAGCACGTAGCCGTCGCCGTCCCGGTGGCTGGCGAGGTCGTCGGCCACAGCGGCGCGCAGCTTGGCCTGCATCGCATCGGGCAGGCGCGAGAGGGATTCTGCCGCACCGCCGGCCAGATCAAGGAAGGCTTGCCAGTAATCGTGGGCGCTGTCGAAGCGGCAGGCGAAGGTGTGCGGCGTGATGCTCACGTCGCCAAAACCAGCCTCGCCCAGCAGCGTGGTGAGCACCTCGGGCTCGCCCAGCCGGAACACCGTAGGCCGCGTCACCTTGGGCGGCGGCAGCAGGCGGGCGATGCAATCCTGGGCGCGGGCGATGAGCGGCACGGCATCCCGCGGGCCCCACACCGACAGCGCGATGCGTCCGCCCGGACGGAGCACCCGGTGAAGCTCGGCCAGCGCCTTGGCTGGATCGGGAAAGATGAACAGGCCCAGGCCGATCAGCGCCACATCCACGCTGGCATCGGCAAAGGCCAGGTGCTCGGCGTCGCAGGCCGCGGCGAGGAGATCGGGCAGGCCTTCGGCGGTGGCCCGCTGCTGACCTTCGGCCAGCATGTTCTCGGCGATGTCGCTGGCGAGCACCCAGCCATCGGGCAGCACCTGGCGGGCGGCGTCGCGGGCCAGCAGGCCGGGGCCGGCGGCGAGATCGAGCACCTTTTCACCGGGGGCCAGACCGGCGGCCTCAAGCAGCGCGGCCTGCAGGCCGGCGCGCAGCGGGGCGCCGTCGGCGTAACGGGCGGCGATGCGGTTGAAGCCGCTGCGCTCCAGGGCCTTGAAGCGGCGGGCGTCGAAGTTGTCGGGTGTGGTCATGGCGTGGGCAGCAGTCCGGCGTAGGCCAGAATTAGGTCAAGATAGTTGTCCCATTGTGTAAAGCTGTGGTCGCCGCCGGGTAGCACCGTCTGCCGTGCGCCGGCATAGCGGGCCACGGCGTGACGGTAGTCGAGCACCTCGTCGCCGGTCTCGACCATCAGCCAGTAGCGTTCGGGCAGGGTGATGGCGGGCGGCTCGATGGCGCGCAATTGCTCCACGTGATCGAGGGTGAAGTCGAAGGCCTCGCCGGTGTACATGTGGGTCTGGGTGCCGATGTAGGCGGACAGCGACAGGGGCGCCAGCACGGCGGGATTGACCAGCACGGCCTTGAGCCCGTGGCGCTCGGCGAGGCAGGTGGCGTAGTAGCCGCCGAGGCTGCTGCCGACCAGCGTGGGCGGCGTGCTGCAGCGGGCGATCTGCGCTTCGGCAAGGGCCATAGCTTCGTGGGCCGAGACGGGCAGCTGCCGGCCCCAGAAGGCGTCGCCGATGCCGAGTTGATCCATGCGCGCCTTGAGACTGCGGGATTTCCAGCTTTGCGGGCCGGAGCGGAAGCCGTGGAGGTAGATGATCATTTGTGTTCGAAGCGGTCGTCGGGCCGCAGGCGGGCGGGGAAGTCGTCGGTGAGCCAGTGCCGGGCTGCGGCATCTCCGGCCAGGTGAGCGTGCCAGAAGGCGGTGCTGGCGGCGAGGATGTGCGGGCGGAAGGCGGCGGGTTCGCGGCGGATGCGGAACATCGCGCCTTCGGCGTCGCTGGCCTCGCCGGCGAAATCCAGGTGGTTGCCGCCCGCAAACACCAGCAGGTACTTGCCGCCATCGGCGGGCATGTGGCGGTAGGGCACTTCGCGGTTGGCGGCTGTGATGTCGGACAGGCCCATGCCGTCGTCGCGGCTGCCGGTGATGCTGAGGAATGGCAGATGGATCTGGCCGAAACGGTGGTCGAGGCTGGGGCCGGTATCGGCCTGACGAGCCGACGGGCTGAAAGCGAGCACGGCGCGGACGCGCGGGTCGAGCGGATGGGGCGGCTGGGTGGGACGCCGCTCGCCGGCCATCAGCTGCACCGTGACGGCGCCGAAGGAATGCCCCGCGAGGCCGATGGCGCTGGCGGCATTCACGGCGTCGGGCAGGCTGGCGTCGCGGCCGATGCGCTCGAGGACGAAACGGAAGTCATCCACCCGGTGGGTGAGCTCCTCCGGGTTCATCGCCGCCTTGAAGGCGCTGCGCAGCGACTGGGGCGAGTTGTTGCGAAGAATGGAACAATCAGAGCCCGGGTGTTGCATCGCCAGCAACAGATAGCCGTGGCTGGCCCAGTGGCCGAGCCACGCGCTACCCCCTTCGCGGGAGCCGCCCAGGCCGTGGGAGAACAGGATCAGCCCGCTGGGCGCGGGCGTGTCGGGCAGGTAGAGCTTGATCGGCAGGGTGCGCGCCCGCCGGGTGTCGTGCAGGTCGGCCAGGCGGGTGGTGACCCGCCACGGGCCGACGGCTGCGGGGTCGATCAGTGGGCCGTCCATTCCACGAGGCCGAAATGCCAGGTGGCGAGCACGACGATGCCGAAGGCGATGCGATACCAGGCGAAGGGCACGAAGTCGTGGCTGGAGATGTAGCGCAGCAGCCAGCGCACGCACAGGAAGGCGGAGATGAAGGCCGAGATGAAGCCGACGATCCACATGCCCAGGTCGTCGGCGTTGAGGAGGGCGCGCTCCTTGTACACCTGATAGACCGTGGCGACACCCAGGGTGGGGATGGCCAGGAAGAACGAGAACTCGGTGGCGGCCTTGCGGGACAGGCCGAACAGCATGCCGCCGATGATCGTCGAGCCCGAGCGGGAGGTGCCGGGGATCAGCGCGAAGGCCTGGGCGATGCCCATCTTGACGGCGTCCATCGGGCGCATTTCGTCCACCGTTTCGATCCGCACGGTGTGATTCTTGCGCTCGGCCCACAGGATGACGAAGGCGCCGACGATGAAGGCGGTGGCCACCGGGATCGGGGCGAACAGGTGGGCCTTGATGGCCTTGCCGAAGGCGAGGCCCAGCACGGCCAGGGGCAGGAAGGCGATGAACAGGTTGAGCACCAGCCGGTTGGCCTCACGCACGCGGCCAAGGCCGGCGAAGGTGGCGGCGAGGCGCGCGCGGTATTCCCACACCACTGCAAGGATCGCGCCGGACTGGATGACGATTTCGAACAGCTTGCCCCGGTCGTCGTTGAAGTTCAGCAGGTCGCCGGCGAGGATCAGGTGACCGGTGCTGGAGATCGGCAGGAATTCGGTCAGGCCTTCGACCACGCCGAGGATCAGCGCCTTGAGGAGCAGGATGATGTCCATGGAACGATAGAGTTTTCGATGCTAAAAGAGTCGGCATTATAGCCGGCGAATATTTACGCGCCGGTGGCGGGGTGTGGGAATCCGTCACGAACACCAGTTCAAGACGGGGCGTCCGGTGCCGATACATCCCGAGTAGCTATTCCAAATGTTCGCCCCTGATGCTGAAAAAAATTGCGGTAGCCCGGCTCCGGCCTGGCATGTTCATTCACGAGTTCTGCGGCGACTGGATGTCCCATCCGTTCTGGCGCTCACGTTTCAGGCTCGACGGCGACGACGACTTGCGGCGTATCGTCGAGTCCGGCGTCCAGCACGTCTATATCGATACCGAACGGGGCCTGGACGACCAGGACGCGGTGCCCGCCGCCGAAGTGCGGGCGGCGGTCGAGCAGGAGATCGTCGCCGCGCTGGCGACGCCCGTCGATGTGCCGATGCGGGTTTCGGTCCACGAGGAAATCCAGCGCGCCCGCAAGGTGCACGACCAGGCCCATCGGGTGGTGCGCTCGATGATGAGCGATGTGCGGCTGGGCAAGGCGGTGTCGCTGGAGGACGCCGAGCCGGTCGTCGAGGCGATCACGGGCTCGGTGCTGCGTAACGGCGGCGCGCTGATGGGGCTCATCGGCATCAAGAACAAGGACGACTACACCTTTCTGCACTCGGTAAGCGTGTGCACGCTGATGATCGCCTTCGGGCGGTCGCTCGGGCTGGAGGGGGACGACCTGCGTCAGGGCGGGATCGGCGGGCTGCTCCACGACATCGGCAAGATGAAGGTGCCGGACGAGGTGCTCAACAAGCCGGGCCGGCTGACCGATGCGGAGTTCGAGCTCATCAAGCGCCACCCGGGCGACGGCCACGCCACGCTGCTGGAGACGCCGGGCATCGGCCCGGTGCCGCTGGACATCACCCGCCACCACCACGAGCGCCTGGACGGCAGCGGCTACCCCGATCGTCTGGCCGGCGATGCGATCTCGTCCATGTCGCGGATGGCGGCCATCGTGGATGTGTACGACGCCATCACCGCCGACCGTTGCTATCACAAGGGCATGCCGGCCGCCGAGGGCCTGCGCAAGATGTGGGAATGGAGCGCCGCGCACTTCGACCAGAAGCTGCTGCAGGCCTTCATGCGCTGCGTGGGGATCTACCCGGTGGGCAGCCTGGTGCGGCTGGAATCCGGACGGCTCGGGGTGGTGATCGAGCAGAACGAATCCAACCTGCTCACGCCGCGACTGCGGGTGTTCTTCAGCACCCGCTCGAACGCTTACATCAAACCTGAGGTCGTGGACCTCTCGCGGCGACTCGGCAGCGGCGGCGGTGACCGCATCGTGTCGGCCGAGGCGCCGGACCGCTGGGGTGTCGATCCCGGCCGCTTTCTGCTGGTGGCCTGATCAGCCGTGGCGCAGGCGGGCGTCGAGGGTATCCACCACGGCGCTCCAGTCTGCGTCTTCGGCCAGCTCGGTGCGCAGGAAGGCCGCCTGGGTGGGCGTCCAGAAATCGGCGTCGGCCAGACGCTTGTCGTGGGGAAGGGGCGCATGGGCCGTGATGAACGCGTCGATCGAGGCCGTGTCGTCGGGCAGACCGAGCTGGGCGAAGAGATTGGTCATGGTGTGGGTCTGGGATTCCATCTGGGGGCTCCTGGGTGGTGTTGCACTGGATCTGCCCGAAGGCGGCAGGGAAATGTCGGCCCGGGCCACGTGGTGTACCTTATGAACCCGGGTAAACTCTTTGTGGCCCCGGGGCCGCGATAAGTTTCCTTGCGCGGCACCCTGATCTGGCCGTTGCCCACTTGGCGCCAGTGCCTTTCTCGATATCTCATGACACTCAGTGATCTTGTTGCCCACTACGGCTATCTGGCGGTGGCGGTCGGGTGTGTGCTCGAAGGTGAAACCGTGCTGCTGATGGCGGGCTATGCCGCCCATCGCGGGATGCTCGACCTGCCGTGGGTGATGGCGGTCGCGCTGGCGTCGAGCTTTGCGGGCGATCAGTTCTGGTTCTGGCTGGGGCGGCGGCATGGGGCGACGCTGATCGATCGGTTTGCGTCGATCCGCCGGTTTGTGCCGCGCGTCCAGACGATGATCCGGGCCCATCAGGACGCGCTCGTGCTGGGCGTGCGCTTCATGATCGGCGTGCGGGTTGCCGGCCCGGTGCTGATGGGCTGGAGCGGCGTGCCGACGTACCGTTTCCTTGCGCTCAATTTCCTGGGCGCCGGCATCTGGGCGGGTGCAGTCGGCGGGGCGGGCTATGCCTTTGGTGAGGTGCTCGAGCGGATGCTGCCGGCGTTCAAGGAGGTGGAGGAGGGGGGGGCTCGTTGTGCTGGTGGCGGGTGGCCTGGTTGTCCACGCGCTACGGATGTGGCGAAATCATCGTGGCTGAAACGCGCACATATCCTGTATATTAGAGAATTCTGATTCAAGGAGTCGCCCATGTTCCGTCGCTCGTTCGTCGTTGCCTCGACCCTCGCTGTCCTTGCTGGTGCCGTCCACGCCCAGGATCTCGACGCCCTGAAGGCCGATACCCGCAAGAACGCCTTGCCCGTGCTGCCCAAGGTGGTGGCGATGATGCAGGAAACCGTGGCCGAGAAAGGCGCCATCGAGGCCATCCCGGTCTGCAAGGAAAAGGCCCCGCTGCTCCTGAAGGAGCAATCCGCCAAGACCGGCTGGGACATGCGCCGCGTGAGCCTGCGCACCCGCAACCCCGAGCGTGGCACGCCGGACGTGTGGGAAGCCCGTCAGCTGGCCGATTTCAACATCCGCGCGGCCAATGGCGAAAAGATCGAAACCCTTGAAGCCGGCGAGATCGTCACCGAGAACGGCAAGCAGATCTACCGCTACATTCGCGCGGTGCCCGTGGGCGATGTGTGCCTGAAGTGCCACGGCGCGCCTGACAAGATCGAGGCCAGCCTGAAGAGCCAGCTCGCGAAGAGCTACCCCCACGATACGGCCTTCGGCTACGAGAAGGGCCAGATCCGCGGCGGGCTGACGGTCAAGCGTCCGCTGTGAGCTGCAGGCGGCTATGACCACGGCTTTCTTGTGAAATAATCCGCCGACCCCGTTCACCTCAACTTACAAAGGGAGTAGCCAGATGAAGATCAACAAACTGGTGTTTGCCGTTGTCGCCATGGGCCTTGCCGCGGGTGCCAGCGCCCAGATGAAGCCGGAAGACCAGATCAAGTACCGCAAGGCCGGCTACAGCTTCATGTCCTGGAACATGGGCAAGATCAAGGCCCAGACCATCGACAACCCGGGCAGCTTCAACAAGGATCAGGTGGCCGGCGCCGCCAACGCCATCGCCGCGATCGCCAACTCCGGCATGGGCGCGCTGTATGGCCCGGGCACCGACAAGGATGTGGGCAACCAGAAGACCCGCGTGAAGCCGGAGTTCTTCCAGCAGCAGGACGAAGTGCGCAAGCTTGCCGTGGCCTTCGTGAAGGAAGCCAACGAGCTGCAGAAGGTGGCCGCCACCGGCGACGCCGCCGCGATCAAGGCCCAGTTCGGCAAGACCGGCGAATCCTGCAAGGCCTGTCACGACAAGTTCCGCAAGGACGAATGAGCGTTTTCCGCTAGCCGGAAAGCAGAAGGGGCAGCTTGCGGGCTGCCCCTTTTTACATCCGTCACCAGGCTGGCGCGGCCGCTGGCGCAGGCGGCGGAGGTGGCTGCCAGACGCCACTGGCGAGCCACGCTGCGGCGCATCCCACGGCCAGCGCGAAGATCAGCGCGACGGGGCCGCCACCGGTGGGCTCGGTATCACGTTCGTGGGGGCCGACTTCCTTCCGGCCGGTGAGCATCGGCGCCACGAGCGATTCCTTCTTCACCCGCGTGTAGAACGCGATCGCCGCCAGATGCAGGGCCACCAGCAGGCCGACGAGCCAGAAGCCCTTGCGGTGCAGTCCGGTGATCCAGTCGCTGGTTTCCTTGGAAACGAGGTTGTAGAGCGGCCCCTGGAAGGCGATGTCGTCGTTGCCGAACAAGCCGCCGGCGGTCTGCAGCCCGACCACGCCGATCAGCCCCAGCACCGACAGGGCGCCGAGGGGATTGTGGCCCAGACCGCGCCAGTCGCCGCGCAGGTAGGCGAGGACCGCGCCGGGACCGCGCACGAAGCTGGCAAAGCGCGAATGGGTCGAGCCCACCAGGCCCCAGGCGAGGCGAAAGCCGATGAGGCCGGCGATCAGGATGCCGAGCCGCCCGTGCCAGGTCATCAGGTTGCCGCCGATCTGGCCGCTGACCACCGCGGCGGCCACGGCCGCGGCCAGCAGCCAGTGGAAGATCCGCAGCGGCAGATCCCAGACGCGAACGCTTTTCATGAGGTGTTCTCCAAGCCATCAATTTTCCGAATTCTGACACGAGCCGCCCGAAGCGCGACCACGGCGGCGCCGGCTTACGTATCATTCGCGCGATGCATAACTTTCGGAGCACCTCCTTGAAGAACCTGTCCTGCCTTGCGCTGCTTGCCAGCCTTGCCGCGCCGGCCCATGCCTGCGGCCCCTATCACGACAGCTGGAGCGGCAGCGACAAGGCCGCCCATTTCGGCGTGTCGGCCGCCCTTGGCGTTGGTGCCTCGCGGCTCACCGACGACACCGCGACGGCCGTCGGCCTCGCCTTGATCCCCGGCCTTGCCAAGGAGCTCTACGACGCCGGGCAGGATTGCAACCGCTTCTCCTGGAAGGACATGGGCTGGAACGCCGTGGGCGCCTACGTGGGCGTGCGCACCGGCAACTGGCTGCTCGGGCCCACCGGCGTGAGCTACATCAAGGCCTTCTGAACCGATGCGCATCCTGCTGGTTGAGGACGACCGTCTGCTGGGCGACGGCGTGAAGGCCGGCCTGTGCGGGGCCGGCTTCGCTGTCGATTGGGTGCGGGACGGCGAGGCGGCGCTGGCTGCGGTTGCCGCGGAGAGCTTCGCCGCCATCGTGCTCGATCTGGGCCTGCCGCGGCGCGATGGCCTGTCGGTGCTGTCGGCCCTGCGTGCTGCGGGCAATCCGGTGCCGGTGCTGGTGCTCACCGCCCGGGATCAGGTGGCCGACAAGGTGCGTTGCCTCGATCTGGGTGCCGATGATTACGTCGTCAAACCCTTCGATCTGGACGAGCTGGCTGCCCGCCTGCGGGCGCTGGCGCGTCGCGCCCGGGGCCGGGCCGAGGCCAGCCTGCGCCACGGCGAGGTGGTGCTCGACCCGGCGGCGCGCAGCGTCACGCTGCGGGGTGAGCCGGTGGTGCTGACCGGCCGGGAGTTCGACCTCCTCCAGATGCTCCTCGAGGCCGCCGGCCGGGTGCTCACCCGCCGGGGGCTCGACGAGCAGCTCTACGCCTGGGGCGAGGCGGTGGGCAGCAACGCGCTGGAGGTGCACATCCATCACCTGCGCAAGAAGCTCGGCGCCGACCTGATCCGCACCGTGCGCGGGGTGGGCTACATGGTGGATGAGGCGCCCAGGTGAGCGCGACGCGGGCGGTCTATTCGCTGCGCCGGCGCCTGGTGGCGCTGCTGATCGGCGTGCTGGCGCTGTTCTGGGGGCTGACGGCGATGCTGGCCTTCCGCACCGCCCACGCCGAGGCCGACTCGCTGTTCGACGCGCAGATGGTGCAGGTGGCCGAAACCCTGCTCGCCATCGTCGCCACCGGCAACCCGCTGGTGGCCGGCGAGATGGCCGAGCACCAGCACGCCTACCAGCTGCCGGTGGCCTTTCAGGCCTGGAAGCGGGACGAGGCGGGGGCCTGGCAGCTGCTGGTGCGCTCGTCGGAGATGCCGTTCGAGCCGGTGGCCTCCACGCCGGGTTTTGACGAGCACGATCTGGAAGGCGAGCTGTGGCGCTTCTTCACCATCGACCACGACCACAGCGGCTATCGGGTGATCGTCGGTCAGAACCACGGCGCCCGTTACCGGCTGGCTGGCACCTTTGCGCTGCATCTGCTGCTGTCGATCTGCATCGGCCTGCCGCTGATGGCGCTGGGGATGTGGGCGGTGGTCGGGCGGGCGCTGCGGCCGGTCAGCGCCACCGCCGAAGCCGTGGGCGGGCTGGACCCGCGGCGGCTGGCGCCGGTGCAGGTGCCGGGCCCGCTGCCGGCGGAGATCGCGCCACTGGTCACGTCCATCGACGCCCTGGTGGGGCGGGTCAGCGAGGTGCTCGACAACGAGCGACGCTTTACCGCCGACGCCGCCCACGAGCTGCGCACGCCGCTGGCCGCGCTGAAGATCCAGGCCCAGGTGGCCGCCCGGGCCGGTGATGAGGCGACCCGCAAGCACGCGCTGGAACAGGTGGCCACGGGCGTGGACCGGATGAGCCATCTGGTCGAGCAGCTGCTCACGCTGGCCCGGCTCGATCCGGACGCGGGGCAGGGGGCGATGGATCGGTTCGATCTGGCTGAACTCGCCGAAGGCGTGTGCTCGGTGCTCACGCCCCAGGCCCTGCGTCGTGGCCAGACCCTGGCGCTGGAGGCGCCGGCATCCTTCGCGCTCAGTGGCAATCGCTGGTGGCTGGAGGTGCTGCTGCGCAATCTGGTGGATAACGCCCTGCGTTACTCGCCTGAAGGTGGCAGGGTGGTGGTGTCCCTGGATGCGACCGCGCGCAGCCTGCAGGTGGCCGACGACGGGCCGGGCATTCCGCCGGCCGAGCGGGCGCAGATGCTCACCCGTTTCGCCCGGGGCTCGGCGGTCGAGGCCGAAGGTTGCGGGCTGGGCCTGTCCATCGTCGGCCGGATTGCGGAGATCACTGGCGCCACGCTGGCCTTCGAAGATGGTCTGCGCCGGGCCGACGGCGGGGCGGGGCTCGCGGTCGTGGTGCGCTTTGCGCCCGATGCGGCGGGTTAGAATGCGCGGGTCATTCATTCTGCCGACTGCCTCGCCATGAGCGAAACCGATCTCTCCCGTCTGCGCATCGACCGTCAGGCCTCTCGACCGCCCCGGCGGCGCCTCAGCAAGCGCTGGCTGCTGGGCGGGCTCGCCATCGTGCTGGCGGGTGGGCTGGCGGTGTTCGGGCGGATGAACGCGCCGGTTGCCGTCGAGACCGTGACAGTGGGTGAAGCCTGGCCCTACCAGGGCGTGACGCTGCTCAACGCCACCGGTTACGTGGTGGCCCAGCGCAAGGCGGCGGTGGGTTCCAAGGCTACCGGCCGGCTCGAATGGCTGGGCGTGCGGGAAGGCTCGGTGGTCAAGGCCGGCGAACTCATCGCCCGGCTTGAACAGCGCGATGTGGCCGCCCAGCTGCAGCAGGCCGACGCCAATGTGGGCGTGGCCCGGGCCAACATCGGGCAGGCGCGGGCGGAACTCGGCGATGCCGAGCTGGCCCTGGGCCGGGCGCGGGATCTCAAGGCGCGCAACTTCATCGCCCAGGCCCAGGTGGATCAGGCCGAGGCGCGGGCGCTCAAGGCCCGGGCGGCGCTGGGTTCGGCCCAGGCGGCCGAGCGGGCGGCCGAAGCCGGCCGGCTGGCGGCCAGCGTGGCGGTGGGGCAGACCGAGATCCGCGCGCCTTTCGATGGCGTGGTGCTGGTCAAGAACGCCAACGTGGGCGATCTGATCACCAATCTCTCGGCCGCCGCCGACAGCAAGGGCGCGGTGGTGAGCATGGCCGACATGAGCACGCTGGAAGTCGAGGCCGACGTGTCGGAATCCAACATCGCCCGCATCAAGCCCGGCCAGCCCTGCGAGATCCAGCTCGACGCCTTTCCCGAGCTGCGCTTCCGGGGCGAGGTGTCGCGGCTGGTGCCCACCGTCGATCGGACCAAGGCCAGCGTGATGACCAAGATCCGCTTCCTCGACCCCGATCCGCGGGTGCTGCCGGAGATGAGCGCCAAGGTGGCGTTTCTGGCCGAGGCGCTGTCGCCCGAGGAGCGCAAGGCGCGCACGGCGGTGCACGGCGAGGCTATCGTCCAGGCAGATGGAAGTGCGGCGGTGTTCCGGGTGACGGATGGCGTGGCCACGCGGGTTGCGGTGAAGACCGGCGCGAAGATCGGCGATCTGGTCGAGGTGAGCGGGGTGAAGCCGGGCGAGCGGCTGGTGCTGCGTCCACCGGCGTCGCTGCGGGATGGCGCGGCGGTGAGTGTTGGCAAATGAGCGTTTCACCTGATCCGCTGGTGCGCCTGCGCGACGTGCACAAGCGCTATCGCCGGGGCAACCAGCTGGTGCCTGTGCTGGCCGGGATCAGCTTCGACATCGCGGCGGGGGAGTTCCTGGCCTTGATGGGGCCGTCCGGCTCGGGCAAGAGCACGCTGCTCAACCTGATCGCAGGCATCGATCGGGCGGATGGTGGCGAGCTGATCGTGGCCGGCGAGGACATCACGCGCCTCGACGAGGCCGATCTGGCCGACTGGCGGGCGAAGAACATCGGCTTCATCTTCCAGTTCTACAACCTGATGCCGGTGCTCGATGCCCGCGAAAACGTGGAGCTGCCGCTGCTCCTGACCGGCCTCAGCGGCCGCGAGCGGCGTGCCCGGGCCGAATTTGCGCTGGAGATGGTGGGCCTGGCCGACAGGATGGATCACACGCCCAACGAGCTTTCAGGCGGCCAGCAGCAGCGGGTTGCGATTGCCCGGGCGCTCGTATCGGACCCGACCTTGATCGTCGCCGACGAGCCCACGGGGGATCTGGATCGCGATTCGGCCAACGACGTGCTGAAGCTCCTGCAACGTCTCAACGACGAGGTCGGCAAGACCATCGTGATGGTGACCCACGACCAGCGGGCGGCCGAGGCCGCCCACGCGATCATGCACCTGGAAAAGGGCGAACTGTCGGCGCGCGAGGTCGTCCGTCCGCGATGAGTGGCTGCGCCGGCGTCAATGGCAAGAGCCCCGTCGTGCCGGGGCAGGACGGGGCTCTTGCTGGCCGGGGCCAGGCGGTGTCAGGTGCTCATGCCGCCGGAGATGTAGCCAGCCAGCTGGTCGATGGTGGCCTGCTGCTGCTCCATCACCGACTTGACCGCGTCGCCGATGCTGATGAGGCCGACGAGCTTGCCGTGGTCGACCACCGGCAGGTGGCGGACGTGGTTCTTGGTCATGATGCCCATGCAGTCGTCGATGGTGTGGGAGGGCGAGACGGTGAGGACGTTCGCGGTCATCAGATCGCCGACCCGGGTGTCCTTCGAGGCGAGGCCCTTGAGCACCACCTTGCGGGCGTAATCGCGCTCGGTGAAGATCCCGGCGAGGCGCTCGCCTTCCATGACCAGCACGGCGCTGATGTTGCGCTCGGCCATCAGTTGCAGGGCCTGCAGCACGGTGGTGTCAGGGGTGACGGCGTAGCTCGCGTTGCCTTTGGTCTGGAGAATTTGTTGAACCGTTGCAGCCATTGTCTGAGTCCCTCCTCGTTATTGGTTTCCAGGCGCAGGACGGCGCTGCGTCGCCGCCCGTTGAAAGTGTATAGCTTGGGGGCTGGATCGCAAGAGCGCAATAGGGCGTCCGGGTTTTCATGCAATCCGATGTCAGGCCGCCGGCATGTCGGGTAGCTTTTTCAGGCTGATCTTCCGCAACGCCTGGCGGCATCGGCTGCGCTCCGGGCTGACGGTGCTGGGCATGGTGGTGGCGATCCTCGCCTTCGGCCTGCTCGGCACGGTGGTGGACGCGTGGTACGCGGGGGCGGAAGGGGCCGCCGCCAATCGGCTGATCACCCGCAGCTCGATCTCGCTGGTGTTTCCGCTGCCGCTCACCTACAAGGACAACATCCGCGCCGTGGACGGTGTGCGCGACCTGAGCTGGGCGAACTGGTTCGGTGGCATCTACAAGGAGCCGAAGAACTTCTTTGCCCAGTTTGCGGTGGATGGGGAGAGCTATTTCCGGCTGTACCCGGAGTTTGTGGTGCCCGAGGCGCAGATGCGGGATTTCCTGCGCGATCGCAAGGGCTGCATCGTCGGGCGCAAGCTGGCCGACACCTACGGTTTCAAGGTCGGCGACACGCTTACGCTGAAGGGCACGATCTACGCCGGCAACTGGGATTTCGTGGTGCGCGGCATCTACGACGGCGCGAAGAAGGGCACCGATCAATCCCAGATGTTCCTCCATTGGGCCTACCTCAACGAGGTGGTCAAGGCGAAGATGCCCGGCCGGGCCAACAACGTGGGGGTGTTCATCGCCGAAGTGACCGGGGCCGACCAGGTGGCGGCGGTGTCCCGCGCCATCGACGCGGAGTTCGTCAATTCCCGCGCCGAGACGCTCACCGAGACCGAGAAGGCCTTTCAGCTGGGTTTTGTGGCGATGACCGAGGCCATCGTGGTGGCGATCCGCATCGTGTCGTATCTGGTGATCTTCATCATCATGGCGGTGATGGCCAACACCATGGCGATGACCGCCCGGGAGCGCACCGCCGAGT
The DNA here is from genome assembly GCF_937894855.1 of uncultured Zoogloea sp. Taxonomy (NCBI): domain Bacteria; kingdom Pseudomonadati; phylum Pseudomonadota; class Betaproteobacteria; order Rhodocyclales; family Zoogloeaceae; genus Zoogloea; species uncultured Zoogloea sp. The sequence goes on along the minus strand of NZ_CALAYQ010000049.1, from coordinate 34,326 downwards.
ACGCCACCCTGAAGGCGCTGGGGTTCTCGCCGGGCTTCGTGGCGGCGATGATCTGCGGCGAGAGCCTGATGCTGGCGGGCGCCGGCGGGCTGATCGGGATCGGGCTGACCTTTCCGGTGGCCACGGCCTTTGCAGCAAAGATGGGCACGCTGTTTCCCGTCTTCAACGTCTCCGAGGCCACTGTGCTGCTCCAGGCCGGCTGTGCGCTCACGGTGGGCGTGGTGGCTGCGCTGCTGCCCATGCGGCGGGTCGCCCGACTGGCGATCGTGGACGGCTTGAGGGCGGTGGCATGAAGGTGATCCCGTTCTCCTACAGCCTGCGCAACCTGTGGGCGCGGCGGCTCACCACGGCGCTGACGGCCGGCGGCATGGCGCTGGTGGTGTTCGTGTTTGCGGCGGTGCTGATGCTCGATCAGGGTCTCAAGGAGACGCTGGTGGAGACCGGCCAGTCGGACAACGTGGTGGTGATCCGCAAGGGGTCGGAGACTGAAGTCCAGAGCGTGATCGAGCGCGGCCAGGCAGCGCTGATCGAGAGCCTGCCGCAGATCGCCCGCGGCGGCGGTGGCGTGCCGCTGGTGTCGAAGGAGACGGTGGTGCTCATCACGCTCGCCAAGCGCGATTCGGAGAAGCCGGCCAATGTCATCATCCGCGGCGTGGGGCCGGCGGGGGCGCTGCTCCGGCCGCAGTTGCGGATTGCCGAGGGGCGGATGTTTGCGCCGGGTTCCAACGAGATCATCGTCGGCAGCAGCATCGCGACGCGCTTCCGGGGCCTGGGCCTGGGCGATCCGGTGCGTTTTGGTGGGCGCGACTGGCGGGTGGTGGGCGTGTTCGATGCCGGCAAGAGCGGTTTCGATTCCGAGATCTGGGGCGACGCCGACCAGCTGCTGCAGACCTTCCGCCGCAATGCGTTCTCGTCGGTGGTGTTCCGGCTGGCGGATGCGTCGGCATTTGCCGATGCCCGGCGGACGCTGGAGGACGACCCGCGGCTGACTCTCGAAGCCAAGCTGGAGCGAACCTTCTACGCCGACCAGTCGGCGATGCTGGCGAACTTCATCAACATCCTGGGGCTCACCCTGTCGGTGATCTTCTCGATCGGGGCGGTGATCGGCGCGGCGATCACCATGTACGCGGCGGTGGCCAGCCGCACCGGCGAGATTGGCACGCTGCGCGCGCTGGGCTTTCGCAAATCGAGCGTGCTGCTCGCCTTCATGGTCGAGAGCCTGCTGCTGTCGCTGCTGGGCGGGCTCGCGGGCCTGGCGGCGGCGTCGCTGATGCAGGTGTTCACCATCTCGACGATGAACTGGCAGTCGTTTTCGGAGCTGGCCTTCAGCTTCAGGCTGACCTTGCCCATCGCCGTCAAGACGCTGCTCTTCGCCCTGGGGATGGGGCTGGTGGGTGGTTTCATGCCGGCGGCGCGGGCGGCCCGGATGAACATCGTCAGCGCGCTGCGGGAGTCCTGATCCGCGCTGCGGATGCGTAGATGAGAATGTGACCGATTTCTCAGCCGCGTGATTTTCACCCCTTGCCGTTGGGATGTCCTCGGGGGAGCGTGAAGTAATCGGCAACGGCGGCCTCGGACGCCTTCTAACCTTTGAGCGTAAGAACTCATTTGTAGGAGGCTCATCATGGACACCACGCTGATCACGTGTACCGGGCTGCTGGTGCTGATGCTGGCCGCCTGGCAGTTTGTGCGTTCCCGTTCGGGGGCAGATAAATCGATTCCGACCGAGTGGATGGTCTCGATCGGCCGCATCGCCAACGACCAGGCGCTAGGTCATCACCGGGATGCCCGTCGCGGTGCGCTGCAGGTCATCCACGCCCTCAAACGGTCGCCTGCGGGCTCGCCTGTCGCGCACCATGTGCGCATCCGGCTGGCCGGGCTGCTGGCGAAGGACCCGGTCTATCCGGAAGTCGTCCATGCGATCCGCACGGCCTGTGTGGTCGAGCCGGCGGTGAGCGAGCTGGCGCTGTGCGTGCGCCTGCGGCACTTCCTTATCGAGGACATCCGCCAGTGCGAAGAGCTGGCCGAGAATTTCGGGCAGATCCGGCGGCGGGAAACCGGCGCCGAGGCGCTGCTGATCGCGCGATTCCATCACGCAGCCTGAGGCGGGGGTGGATAGCAGTCGGGGCCGGTCCGCTGGGCGGATCGGCCCCGATTCATTTTCGGCGTCGGGTCAGAGCAGGTGGATGCGGCAGTCGGCAACCACGGCCGTCCGGGCCTGCGGGTAGCGCTCGGCGATGCCCCGGGCGAGCTCGGCATCGTGCCGCGGCGTGGGGCAAAGCACGATGGCCGATGGTGCGCTGCGCAGGAAGCGGCCGGGGTTTTCGAGCACGTCGAGTTCGAGCCGATCCCAGTCGGGCACGGTGAGGGAGCGCCGCCCGGAATAAAAGGCAGCTTCGCTGGACCAGTCGAAGCCGTACCAGATCACCGGCCGGTCGGCGGGCGTGTGGGCCTTGACGTAGCTGGCCACCGCGAGGGTACGCTCGGCGCCGGTGAAGCGCATGGCCTTGAGATCGAAATAGTTGTTGTGGAAGAACACGGCGTTCGACACGACGAAAGCGACGAGCACGCCGACGCCTGCCGCCCCACGGCCCAGCCGGCGCTCGCGCAGGACGTGGATGACCGCCACGCCAACCGCCACCGACAGGAACACCGAGTTGGCCGTCTGGTAGTAGTTGTGGATGGCGTGCAGGTTGGTGAACAGCAGGAAGGGCAGCACGAAAAGCGCCAGGCTGGCGGCGATGATCCGCCGGGCGATACGGTCGCGGACCACGAAGAATGCGGCGATCACGAACAGCAGGCCGATGACGTTGAAGGCGGCCTTCTTGATGTTGCGGTTGAACACCACCTTGCCCCAGAAGTCGCCGGACAGGCGTTGTTCAAGGGTGCCGTAGTTCCAGGCGGAGAGCTTGGCCGAGGTAAGTAGTGCGCCGATGGGGTTGTCGAGCTTCACTGCATCCGAGAACTTTACCCACGCCACGCCGAGGATCACCGGAATCAGCACGCTCACCGCCAGCTTGACCACGAAGCCGGGGGTCGGCGCGGCCTGCCGGCGGATCAGCGCGAGATAGCCGGCGGCGAGGCCGAAGAGGGCCAGCACGGGCGCGGGGGTGGTGATCTTCTGGAGCAGCGCGAGGCCAAGAAAGAGGCTGAGGAAGACGAAATCCCGGTTGCTCACGTCGCGCTGGAAAACCTTGAGCGCGTAGTACAGGAAGGCCAGCGTGAAGCACAGGGCCGCGCCTTCGATCATGAAGGTGCCGGCCCAGAAGAGGTAGATGGGTGAGGTGAGGAAGAGCGCGAGGGAGAAGTCGATGGCGGCCGGATCGATCCGTAGCCGGCGCAGGCTGCAGCGCAGCGGGATGCAGCACAGCAGCACGAAGATCAGGTTGATGACCCGGCCGGTGGCGGTGAGCGGCGTGCCGAGGGTGCTGGCGGCGGTGGCGACGAGCTGCTGGTAGATCGGGAACTCGAAGGGGATCGACCAGGGCTCGCCGACCACCGGCGTTGGGTAGCGCAGCGAGAAGCCCTCGAGCTGCAGGTAATGGGCGGTGAGGGCGGTCTGGGTCTGGCGGAAACCGTGCTGTTCGAGGATCGGCTGGCCGACGTTGAACAGGTTGAGCCCGACGATCGCCACCAGCGCCAGCCAGAACAGCACGCGTGCAGTGCGGGTCAGCCCGTCTGGCATGCGGGCTCCAAAGTCGGCGTGTCCCGGGATGTGCATGGTCGGGCGGGCGGCCGGCGGTGCGTGCCGCCGGCGCAGGGGTCAGATTTCGAGGTTGTCGATGAGCCGGGTGGCGCCGAGCTTGGCTGCACCCAGCACGACCAGCGGGCCGTCGGCTGCGTCCTTGGGCGGGTGCAGGTCGCTGCGGCGGCGGATCGAGATGTAGTCGGGCTGCCAGCCGTGGGCGGCGAGCTCGGCCACGGCCTCGGTTTCGAGGCGCAGGAAGTCGTGCTCGCCGGCGGTGATGCGCTCGCGGATCCACTTGAGCTGGCGCTGCAGGCGCGGCGCTTCGGCACGCTGCTCGGGCGTCAGGTAGCCGTTGCGGGACGAGAGCGCGAGGCCGTCGTCGGCGCGGCTGGTTTCGCCGCGGATGATCTCGATGGGCAGGGCGAACTCCCGGACCATGTTGGTGATGATCATCAGCTGCTGGTAATCCTTCTTGCCGAACAGCGCCACGTGGGGGCGGACGATGTTGAACAGCTTGAGCACCACCGTGGCCATGCCGCGGAAGTGGCCGGGCCGGGCGGCGCCGTCGAGGATGTCGGTGTGGGCCGGGTTGGGTTCGACGTGGTAGCGCTGGGGTTCGGGGTACATCTCCTTCTCGTCGGGCGCGAAGAGGTGGTCGACGCCGGCTTCGGTGAGGCGCGCGCAGTCGTTCTGGAAGGTGCGCGGGTACTTGTCGAAGTCTTCGTTGGGGCCGAACTGCAGGCGGTTCACGAAGATGCTCGCCACCACGATGTCGGCGTGTTCGCGCGCCTGGCGCATCAGCGCGATGTGGCCGTCGTGGAGGTTGCCCATGGTGGGCACGAAGGCGACGCGGGCGGTCGGGTTGGCGGCAAGGGCGGCGCGCAGGCCGGAGATGGTCGGGTGGATCTGCATGGCGGGATCAGTAGCTGTGTTCGGGGCCGGGGAAGCGGGACTCGCGCACGTCGGTCACATAGCGGGTGACGGCTTCGTCGATGCTCGACGCGCCTTCCATGAAGTTCTTGGCGAAGCGCGGGCGCTTGCCGGGGAAGACGCCGATGAGATCATGCAGCACCAGCACCTGGCCGTGGCAATCCACGCCGGCGCCGATGCCGATGGTCGCCATGGTGTTGAGGCTGTTGGTGATGTCAGCGGCGAGCTGCGAGGGCACCATCTCCATCACGACGAGGGCCGCGCCGGCCTGCTCGAGGGCGAGGGCGTCGGCCTTCAGCACGGCGGCGCCGGCGTCGCTCTTGCCCTGGACCCGGTAGCCGCCCAGCTGATGCACCGACTGGGGGGTGAGGCCGATGTGGGCGCACACCGGCACGCCGCGCTCGACGAGGAAGCGCACCGTCTCGGCCATGAAGGCGCCGCCTTCGAGCTTGACCATCTGGGCGCCGGCAGCCATCAGGCGGACGGCGTTGCGCATGGCCTGCTCGGGGCTTTCGGCGTAGCTGCCGAAGGGCATGTCGGTGACGACGAAGGCGCGGTTGGCGCCGCGGCAGACGCATTCGGTGTGATAGGCCATCTGCTCGACGGTGACCGGCAGGGTGGTCTTCTGGCCCTGCAGCACGTTGCCCAGGGAATCACCCACCAGGATCACATCGACGCCGCAGCGTTCGAGCAGCGCGGCAAAGCTGGCGTCGTAGCCGGTGAGCATGACGATCTTGCGGCCTTCGGCGCGCATCTTGCCGAGCTCGAAAAGGGTGACGGGTTTGGTGTTGTCCTGCAGGTAGCTCATGACGGTTCCTCCTCGCGGCGGCAGTTAACCCCAAACTTGTGCAGGGCACAAGCGGGCGTCGGGTGCGAAAGGTCGGGAGATGGCGGGTGGTGGCGTCGGGGTGTCAGCCGGCGTAGCCGAAGAATTCCCGGTAGCTGCGCATGGCCAGCAGGCGGGAATACAGCAGCTCGAAATCCTCGTCCTTGTCGACGGGATTAAGGGATTCGGCATTGACGATGAACAGCGGCGCCGCATCGTAATGGTGGAAGAACGTGGCGTAGCGCTCGGCCACCCGCTGCAGGTAGGCTTCGCTGATCTTGCGCTCGGATTCGACGCCGCGGCGGCGCACCCGGTCGATCAGGATGTCGGGCTGGGCCTGCAGGTAGATCACCAGATCGGGTTTGCGCACGCTGGGCTTCAGGCGGTCGTAGAGCTGGCGGTAGAGCTGGAGCTCGTCTTCAGCGAGGTTGAGCTCGGCGAAGAGCGGGTCCTTGTCGATCAGGAAATCGGAGACGATGCGCCGGAAGGGATCGTGGGCGTGATCGAAGGCGGCGAGCTGTTCGCTGCGCTGGAACAGGAAGGCGATCTGGGTGGGCAGGCCCCAGCGTTCCATGTTCTGGTAGAAGCGGCCGAGAAACGGATTGGCTGCCGGGTTTTCGAGCAGCAGATCGGCGTTGATGCGCGCAGCGAGACGCTTCGCGAGAGTCGTCTTGCCAGCACCGATGGGGCCTTCGACGACGATGTAGCGCGCTTTTTCGAGCATGGGGTGTCTCCGCCTTTCAGGCGCGGAAGATGAAGTACACGGCGCCTAGGATACACAGGGCCGCCCACAGATAGTCAAGCTTGAGGGGTTGCTGCATGTAGAAAACGGCGAAGGGGACGAACACCGTGAGGGTGATCACCTCCTGCATGATCTTCAGCTGAGCGAGGTTGAGCTCCTGGGCGCCGATGCGGTTGGCCGGCACCTGCAGGAGGTACTCGAACAGCGCGATACCCCAGCTGACGAAAGCCGCGATGTACCACGGATAGGTGGCGAGGTTCTTCAGGTGGCCGTACCACGCGAAGGTCATGAAGACATTCGAGGCGGCCAGCAGCAGGCTGGTCTGGGCCCAGATCGGCATTACATCGGCTCGCTGCGGGCGATTTCCTGGCTGGCCACCGCGGGGAGGAAACCGTGCGCCAGGCCGAGGCCGGGGAGGACGACGTCCGGGGCGATCTCGACGAGGGGCAGCAGCACGAAGGCGCGTTCGTGCATGCGCGGGTGGGGCAGGGTGAGCTCCGGGCTGGTCATCGTCGTATCGCCGTGGAGCAGCAGATCGAGATCCAGCGTGCGCGGGGCATTGGGCACGCTGCGCACGCGGCCGTGACGGGCTTCGATGGCGAGGAGGGCGTGGAGCAGTTCGAGCGGCGCCAGGGTGGTGTCGACGGACACCACCGCGTTGATGAAATCAGGCTGATCCAGCAGCCCGACCGGCGCGCTGCGATACAGGGACGAGCGGGCGACGACGGTGGTGCCCGGCAGGGTGTTGAGGTCGACGACGGCGGCCCGCAGATGGCGGACCGGCTCGCCGATGTTGGCGCCCAGCGCCACGTAGGCGCGGGTGCGCGCAGGCACTGCGCTGCTCATGCGTCGGCCGGCGGATTGCTGCCTGCGCCCGAGGGCTTGCGACGACGACGGCGTTTCTTGGCGGTGCCGGCCTTGTCGGGGACGAGCATGGACTCGCGGGAATCCGGGTTGGCGTCGGCGAAGGCGTCCCACCAGTCGGGAAGCTCCATCGGAATCTCGCCGGACTGGGCGCGCAGGCGCAGGAAATCCCAGCCAGCGCGATAACGCGGTTGCTCGAGCAGGCGGTAGGGCGTCTTGCCGGCGCGTTTTTCGAAGCGCGGCTGGAGGGCCCAGATCTCCTTGATGTCGCCGGCGATGCGGCGGGTGATGGCGAGCTTGCCCGACTGCTTGTCGAGCACCGCGTCCATCGCATCGAAGAGCGCGGGCTGCGAATGGGCGCCGTCGGCCTTGCGGGCTTCCCAGTCGGCCAGCACCTCGTGCCACAGCAGGGTGGCGAACAGGAAGCCGGGCGATACCGGCTTGCCCTGGCGGACGCGATCGTCGGTGTTTTCGAGCGACAGCCACACGAAGCGTTCGCCCAGCGGCTGTTCGAGGATCACATCGAGCAGCGGCAGCAGGCCGTGGTGCAGGCCTTCCTCGCGCAACTGGCGCAGGCACTTGACCGCGTGGCCGGACATCAGCAGCTTGAGCATCTCGTCGAAGAGACGCGCCGGCGGCACGTTTTCGAGGAGCTCGGCCATCTCGCGGATCGGGGCGCGGGCGGCGGGGTCGATGGTCAGGCCCAGCTTGGCGCCCAGGCGGGCGGCGCGGAGCATGCGCACCGGGTCTTCACGGTAGCGCACGCGCGGGTCGCCGATCATGCGCAGCGTTTTTTGCTGGAGATCGGCCACGCCGTGGTGGTAGTCGATGACGGTTTCGTCGGACGGGTTGTAGTACAGCGCGTTGACGGTGAAATCGCGGCGGGTGGCGTCTTCGGCCATGCTGCCAAAGACGTTGTCGCGCAGCACCCGGCCGTGCTCGTCGGTTTCGGTGGATTCCGCGTCCTGCATGGCGCGGAAGGTGGAGACTTCGATGGTCTCCGGGCCGCTCATCACGTGGACGATCTTGAAGCGGCGGCCGATGATCCGCGAGCGGCGGAACAGGGCGCGGACTTCTTCGGGCGTGGCGCTGGTGGCCACGTCGAAATCCTTCGGGGTCTGGCCGACGATGATGTCGCGCACCGCGCCGCCGACGACGTAGGCCTTGTGGCCGGCTTCCTGCAGCACCGTGCAGACCTTGTTGGCGGCGGGGGAAATCTGCTCCCGGCGGACGCCATGGCGGCTGACGGGAATCACGGCAGGATCGGGAAGGGCGTTGGCGGGTGCGGCGCGGCGGAAAACCCGGCGCAGCAGTTTGCGGATCATTGGTGGGGCTTGGATTATCGGGTTCGAGTCGCGCATGATAACCCAACGAATGGCCGGCTTTTCGTGATGTGGTCGTTTTGGGCCGCTCCGGGCTGGTATTTCCCCTGTTTGGACGCTGATCCAGGAGGTTTTCCGATGCTGCGCTTCTCTGCCAACCTGTCTTTCCTGTTCCTCGACCGGCCTTTCCTTGATCGTTTTGCCGCGGCGGCGGCCAATGGTTTCAAGGCGGTCGAGTTTCACTTTCCCTACGCCTTCCCCGTGGATGAGGTCGTCGATGCGGCGCACCGGGCGGCGGTCGAGGTGGTCCTGTTCAACTTTCCGGCTGGCGACTGGGCCGCGGGCGAGCGGGGCATCGCCTGTCTGCCGGATCGGGTCGCCGAGTTTCGCGAGGGCGTCGAGCTGGCGGCTCGCTACGCCGAGGCGCTGGCCTGCCCACGCGTCAATTGCCTTGCCGGGCGGCGCCCCGATGGTGTGGACGAGGCGCTGCTCACCGCCACGCTGGTGGATAACCTGCGCCATGCCGCCGACGCCTTCGCGCCCGCCGAGCGGCTGGTGCTGATGGAACCCCTCAACACCCGCGACATGCCGGGCTTCCTGGTCGACCGCACCGCGCCGGCGCTGGCCGTGCTCGACGCGGCCGATCGGCCGAACCTGGGTCTCCAGTACGACATCTACCACGCCCAGGTGATGGAGGGCGACCTGGCCCGCACGCTCGAATCGGCGCTGCCGCGTATCGGCCACATCCAGCTGGCAGACAACCCCGGCCGCCATCAGCCGGGCACCGGCGAGATCAATTTCCCCTTCCTGTTCCGGCACCTCAAGGCCATCGGATACGGAGGCTGGATCGGCTGCGAATACGTGCCAACCGGGCCGACCGAGGATTCCTTCGAGTGGATGGTCTGAGCGGCGGAAGGATGCTGCCGGACGGGATCCATCTTCCGTCGCCGGGGCTTGCCGACTGCGTGCGCAGCGCGTTGGTCACGCATCTGCCCGGCGGTCGTTACATCCTGCCGGCTGCGCTGCATCCGGTGCTGCTGGTCATCGTGCGGGGTGGCATCGTGGTGCTGCGCGATGGCGCGGAGGTGCCGCTTCCTCGGTTAGCGTTGTGTGGCGGGACGCGCGGCCCCCGCGACGCCCGGGCCGAGGCGGGCACCCGGATCGTCACCCTGTCGCTCCTGCCCGGCGGGGTGGGCGCGCTGTTCGGCGTGCCGGCGGGGGCGCTGATGGAAGAGGCGGTCGACCTGGCTGAGGTGACGGATGGCACAGTCCGGGGGCTGTTGGCGGGGTTTGTCGACGGCTTGGCGGCCGCGATGGAGGACTCGCTCTCCCGGTTGTGGGTGCTGCTGGAAGCGCTGCGACGCGACACTGCAGGGCAGTCCGACCTGTGGGTGCCGCTGTCGCTGCTGTCCCTTCCCGGCGCGGCGCTGGCGGCGCAGTTCGGCCTTGGTCAGCGGCAGTTCGAACGGCGCTTTCGGGAAAGTTATGGCCAGCCGCTGCGGAGTTATCGCCAGCAATTGCGCTGCAGCCGCCTGCTGCAGGCACTGGGTGCGGCGACGAGTCCAGCCGACGGCTGGGCGGCGATCGCCGCGGCCGCGGGATACGCGGATCAGGCCCATCTGTGTCGGGACGTGCGTCGTTTCACGGGACATTCGCCCGCCGGCCTGCTGGCGGGCGTGGCGGGCGACGATCCGGCGTTCTGGCCCTATCGCATCGATCCGCTGATGCGGGCACGGCATTTCGGGCCTTCCGGTTTCTGATTCCTCGGGCTGGCGTGTCGTCTGGGTTCAATACTGCCGGGCGGCGCGCGGGCAGGCTGACGTCTTCCATCCACTCAGCCTGCCCACGCCATGACTCGATCACGCCTGCCGTCTTTGCCTGATTGTCCTGTCGCGTCTGCCAGCGAGGGGGCGTGATGTCCGAGATCCAGCTCGATACGCTCACCGCGTCAGAGGCCGCCCGTGACATCCGTGAAGGGCGCCTGTCGGCCGAAACCTTGCTGGATGCCTGTCTGGCGCGGGTTGCCCGCTTCAATCCCAGCCTCAACGCGCTGGTGACCCTCGATGAGGCTGGCGCGCGGGCCGCCGCGAAGGCCGCCGATCGGAAGCGCGCCGCGGGTGGGAATCTGCCGCCGCTGCTGGGTGTGCCAGTGTCGATCAAGGACGCGTTCGAGACGCGTGGCCTGCGGACGACGGCGAGCTTCAAGCCGCTCAAGGATTACGTGCCGGACCGGGACGCGACCGTGGTGGCTCGCCTGCGGGCGGCCGGGGCGGTGATCGTCGGCAAGAGCAATCTGCCGGAGCTGGCCGGCGCGCCCCATTGCTGGAGCCCGCTCTTCGGGCTGACGCGCAATCCCTGGAATCCGGCCCTGACGCCGGGCGGCAGCTCGGGCGGCGCGGCAGTCGCCGTGGCCGCGGGCTTCTCGCTGCTGGAGGCCGGCAGCGATCTGGCCGGGTCGATCCGGATTCCGGCGGCCTACTGCGGCGTGACCGGTTTCAAGGCCACCGAGAACCGCATTCCACGCACCGGCCACATCCCGCACCTGCCGGAACATCTGGGCGGCGTGCGCAGCGTGCGGCGGATGTTGTCGTTTGGCGCGCTGGGGCGCTCGGTGGCCGATCTTCAGCTTGGCCTTGCGGTGATGGCCGGGCCCGATGGGATCGACAGCGAAGTGCCGGCGCTTCCGGTGGCCGGAGCGTCGCTCCGCGATGATGGCCGTCCGCTGCGTCTGTTGCTGCGGGACGACTGGGGGCTGCCCCTGTGCGAGCGGACCCGGGCGGTGTTCGCGCGGCTGCCGGAGAAACTGTCTGCCGCCGGCCATGTGCTTCGTCGCGGCCCCGTGGCGGGAATCGAACCGGCGGAACTGCGAGAGGTTTTCGGGCTCATCGCTGGCGTGGAGATCGGGCTGGGCATGCCGGGCTGGCAGCGGCACGCGTTTCTGATGCTGCGGCACCTGCTGCCCCCTTCGGAACAGTTGATGCGCGCGATCGCCCGCGGCTTGCGCTTCGACATGCGGGCGTACAACCGGGCGCTTGATCGACGGGAGCAATGGATCCGGCAACTGGAGGCCGAACTGGCCGATGTGGATGCGCTGCTGTGCCCGGTGGTGAGCACCGTTGCCTATCCCGGCCAGCCCCTCGGGCCTTTCGACCGGCCGCCCCGGCTTACGGTGGCGGGCCAGCGGCTGCCCTACCTGGAGGCGACCATCGGGCTGACGGTGCCGTTCTCCCTCAGCGGCAGCCCGGTAGTGGCGCTTCCGGCGGGTGTCGAGGACGGGCTTCCGGTGGGTGTGCAGCTGGTCGGCCGGCGCTGGGGTGATGACGCGTTGCTGGCTGCGGCGGCACGGCTTGAGCCCGCGCTGGGTGGTTTTTTGATGCCGCCAGCCCTGCGTTGATCGACACGGCCCGCGCCCCTTTACAGGGGCGTCCTGGCTCTCTTAGACTGCGTCGAACTTGTCAGACAAGTTGACCAATGGCCGCGACCCGCTTCCATCAGATCAACCGCCCCCAGCGCCTATCCGATGCCGTCGGATCGGCGCTGGAAAAGCGCATCCGCAGTGGGGCGCTGACGCCAGGCGAACGCTTGCCGACGGAAGCCCAGCTGGGTGCCCAGTTTGCGGTGAGCCGGGCCGTGGTGCGCGAGGCGGTGGCACGGCTGAAGGCCGAGGGGCTGGTGGAGAGCCGTCAGGGTTCGGGGGTGTTTGTTGCCACGCGCCCTGGTGCGGCGGCCTTCCGGATGAACGCCGGCTTGCCGGCAAGCGCCCACGACGCCCGGGATGTGTTCGAGCTGCGCCTGATCGTTGAAGCGGCCGCGGCCGAGCGGGCCGCCGTGCGGCATACCCCGCAAAGCCTCACGCAGATTGGCGAGGCGCTGGCCGCGATGGACGCGGCCATGGAGAGCGTGGCGGACTCGGGCGACGGGGCCGGCGCCGACGACGCCTTTCACTGCGCCGTGGCGGCGGCAAGCGGCAACCCGCTGATCCATCGTTTCATCGAATTCGTGAGCCAGGAGTTCTCCGGCTCCCGCCAGCCCACCTGGAGCCGCGACGGCCGGGATGGGGGGCTGGCGCAGGCATCCCAGAACGAACACCGGGCGCTGTTCGAGGCCATCGCGGCGGGCGATCCCGTCGCGGCCCGGGCGGCGGCCGAAAGGCACATCGTCAGCGCCGCGGGGCGCCTGGGCGTGACGCTGTCGCCCCGCGTGAGCGGACCGAACAACGAGGAGGAGACCTGATGGGCGAGCCGGCCGATCTACCCGATTTCAGCGTCGCCGAGCGCGACTTTTCAACGGTGGACAAGGCGCGGCTGGTCTCATCGCTGTCGCGCGTGCTGCCCGCAGCCAGCCTGCTCCACGATCTGGAAGACCTGCGGCCCTACGAATGCGACGGCATGTCGGCGCTGCGTCAGGTGCCGATGGTGGTGGCGCTGCCCGAAACCGAGACGCAGGTGGTGGAGATCCTGAAGATCTGCGCCGCCCTGGGCGTGCCGGTGGTGGCGCGGGGCGCGGGCACGGGGCTTTCGGGTGGTGCGCAGCCGCACAAGTTCGGGTTGGTGCTGTCGCTGGCGCGATTCAAGAAGATCATCCGGATCGATGCTCACGCCCGCCGGGCAGTGGTGCAGCCGGGCGTGCGCAACCTGGCGATCTCGGAAGCGGCGGCGCCCTTCGGCCTTTATTACGCGCCCGATCCGTCGTCGCAGATCGCCTGCACTATCGGCGGCAACGTGGCCGAGAACTCGGGCGGCGTGCATTGCCTCAAGTACGGGCTGACGATCCACAACCTGCTCAAGGTGCGCGGCGTGACCATCGCCGGTGAGATCGTCGAGTTTGGCAGCCTCGCGCTGGATACGCCGGGCTACGATCTGCTGCCGCTGGTCACTGGCTCAGAGGGCATGCTGGCGGTGGTGACGGAGGTGACCGTCAAGCTCACCCCCAAGCCGCAGCTCGCTCAGTGCGTGCTGGCCGCCTTCGACGACGTGGTGAAGGCCGGCGAAGCGGTGGCGGCGGTGATCGCTGCGGGCATCATCCCGGCCGGGCTGGAGATGATGGACCAGCCGGCCACGGCGGCCGTCGAGGAGTTCGTGCATGCAGGCTATCCGCTGGATGCCGAGGCGATCCTGCTGTGCGAATCCGACGGCACGCCGGAGGAAGTCGCCGAAGAGATCGCCCGGGTGCGTGCGATCCTTGAAGCGAGTGGCGCCACCGAGCTTCGCGTGTCCCGAGACGAGGGCGAGCGGCTGCGCTTCTGGGCCGGTCGCAAGGCGGCGTTTCCGGCGGCGGGACGGATCTCGCCGGACTATTACTGCATGGACGGCACCATCCCCCGCAAGCGCCTGGGCGAGATGCTGAAGGCCATCCAGCAGATGGAAAAAAAGTATTCGATGCGCTGCATCAATGTGTTTCATGCGGGCGACGGCAACCTGCACCCGCTGATCCTCTTCGACGCCAACAAGCCCGGCGACCAGCACACCGCCGAAGCCTTCGGGGCGGAGATTCTGGAACTCTCCGTGGCGCTGGGCGGCACGATCACCGGCGAGCACGGCGTGGGCATCGAGAAGATCAACCAGATGTGCAGCCAGTTCGCCACCCCGACGATCAACGCCTTCCACCGCGTGAAGGCGGCGTTCGATCCGCAGGGGCTGCTCAACCCGGGCAAGGCCATCCCGACCCTCAACCGCTGCGCCGAATATGGCCGTGAGCGGATGGGCGCGAATGTGGCTCAGACTCATCCCGATCTGCCGCGCTTCTGATGGAAACGATTTCCGAAGGATGGCTGCAGTTTCTGTTCGTCGCCGTTCCGGTGCTGTCGCTGATCGGCACCTGGATGGGGCTGCGCACCGCGGGCCGGCTGGCCGAGCGGCGCAACAAGGAGGAAGGCAAGCGTGAGCGAGCTGATTCAGGCGTGGAGTGAGCGCATCCGCGCGGCGGCGGCGAACCGCCAGCCCCTGTGCATCCGCGGCGGCGGCACCAAGGCGTTTTACGGCGGGCCGGAGGTGGGCGAGCCCATTCTCACCGGTGCGCACCGGGGCATCGTCAATTACGCGCCGAGCGAATTGGTGGTGAGCGTCCGCGCAGGCACGCCGCTGGCCGATCTGGAAGCCGCACTGGCGGCCGAGAACCAGATGCTGGCCTTCGAGCCGCCGCATTTTGCCGACGGCGGCACCGTGGGCGGCTGCGTGGCGGCGGGCCTTGCCGGGCCGCGGCGGGCTGCCGTGGGCGGCGTGCGGGATTTCGTGCTCGGCGCCACCCTCATCGACGGGCGCGGCGACGTGCTGCGCTTTGGTGGTGAGGTGATGAAGAACGTGGCGGGCTACGACGTCTCGCGCTTCCTGGCGGGCAGCCTTGGCACCCTTGGGTTGATCGCCGAGGTGACGCTGAAGGTGCTGCCCCGGCCGGTGGCCGAGGCGACCTTGCGCTTTGAGATGGACGAAGCCGCGGCACTACACCAGCTCAACGTGTGGGCCGGCCAGCCGCTGCCGGTGTCGGCCAGCGTCTGGCGGGGTGGTGTGCTCCATCTGCGGCTCTCCGGCGCCGGTGCAGCGGTGGATGCGGCGATCGCACGCCTTGGCGGCGAGCGGCTGGCGGACGCCGCTGCGGCGGTGCTTTGGCGCGGCCTGCGGGATCATCGGGATGACTTTTTTGCCGGCACACTGCCCCTGTGGCGGCTCTCGGTGCCCAGCGACGCGCTGGCCGTGGCGTTGCCCGGAGAGCAGCTGGTGGAGTGGGGCGGTGCCCAGCGCTGGTTGCGCTCGGATGCGCCGGTAGCGGAAATCCGCGCCCGCGCGGCAGCCCTCGGCGGCCATTCCACGCTGTTTCGCGGCGGCGCGGGATGCAGCGATGTCTTCCATCCGCTGCCCGCGCCGATGCAGGCCCTGCAGCGCAATCTCAAGCAGGCCTTCGACCCGGCAGGGATCTTCAACCCCGGTCGCCTTTATCCGGAGTTCTGAGCGATGCAGACCCATCTCGCCGATTTCATCCGCGACACGCCCGAAGGCCGCGAGGCCGAGGAGATTCTGCGCAAGTGCGTGCATTGCGGGTTCTGCACCGCCACCTGCCCGACTTACCAACTGCTGGGCGACGAACTGGATGGCCCGCGGGGGCGCATCTACCTCATCAAGCAGGTGCTCGAAGGCGAGCGCGCCACCGAGAAGACCCGCCTGCATCTGGATCGCTGCCTTACCTGCCGCTCCTGCGAGACGACCTGCCCCTCTGGCGTGCAGTACGGCCGGCTGGCCGACATCGGCCGCCACATCGTCGAACAGCAGGTGCCGCGGACCGGTGCCGACAAGCTGAAGCGCGCCGCGCTGCGGGAGTTTGTGCCAAACACCGGCCTGTTCGGCTCGGCGCTGGGGCTTGGGCGGATGTTCAAGCCGCTGCTGCCGCGGGTGATCGCCGAGAAGGTGCCGGCGGCCGAAGCTGCCGGGCCGTGGCCGGCGCCGCGTCACGTCCGGCGGATGATTGCGCTGGCGGGTTGCGTCCAGCCGTCCATGCGCCCGGTGATCAACGCAGCCACCGCCCGGGTGCTCGACCGGCTGGGGATTTCGCTGGTCGAGGCAAAGAGCGCGGGATGTTGCGGCGCCGTCCGCTATCACCTCCACGATCAGGCCGGCGGGCGCGACGAGGCGCGGCGAAACATCGACGCCTGGTGGCCGGCCATCGAGTCCGGTCAGGTCGAGGCGATCGTCGTCACCGCGTCGGGCTGCGGCGTGCAGGTGAAGGAGTACGGATACCTGCTCCGGCACGATCCGGCCTATGCCGCCAGGGCCGAGAAGGTGGCCGCGATGAGCCGTGACGTCGCCGAGGTGCTCGCCGCCGAGATGAAGACGCTGACATCCTTGCTCGAGTCATCCCGGACGCAGGGCAAGGCCGGCCGGCTGGCTTTTCATGCGCCATGCAGTTTGCAACACGGTTTGAAGGTCCGCGGGGTGGTCGAAAGCCTGCTTTCCGCAGCAGGCTTTGAGCTCGTCCCGGTGCGGGATTCTCATTTGTGCTGCGGTTCGGCGGGCACGTATTCGCTGCTGCAACCCAAATTGGCCAGTGAACTGCGTGACGGGAAGGTGTCAGCCTTGCAAGAATACGGTGCCGACTGCATCGTTTCCGCCAATGTCGGCTGCATCGAGCACCTGGCAACAGCGGTCTCGCTGCCCATACGACATTGGATTGAATTGATCGATGAAAAAGTCACACCGATAGTCTGAAAGCGAAACGTCGCCTTTATTACTAAAGAGATAAACGGTTAAACTTCGTGAATGTCAGTTGTCTGCCTGTTGGGCTGAGTGATCTTGTGAGTCAGTGCGGAGTCTTGTTTGCCCGGTTTTCGTCGTCGGTGTTCGCCCGAGCCGTGCCGATGTGCAGGCGCGTGGCGTGTTTTCGATGAGTTCGTCTCGTGCTGATCGTTCGAGTTACATGCTGAATCCAACGTTATCGTCCCTTTCCGCTCCCGATTCGGTGAGCTCCAAGAAGCGCTATCAGGCCGAGGCCTGCGTGGCGAAGCATACGGGCGACCGTACCGAGCAGCAGGATCGGGCGGCCGTCTTCGCGCATCCGACCCGCAAGGGCACGCTGATGGCCGTGCTGGCCGACGGCATGGGCGGGCACTCTGGCGGTGCCATGGCGGCCGAGCAGGTCGTGCTGAAGGCCAAGCAGAACTTCGAAGCCTACGCGCCGGCATCGGAAAGCGCCCCCGATCTGCTGCGCAGCGTCATCGACGAAGCGCATATCGTCATCAAGCTGACCCGCTTCACCAGCGAGCAGGACCCCCACAGCACTGCGGTGGTCTTCATGATGCAGCCCGATCGGGCGGACTGGGCCCATTGCGGGGATTCCCGTTTCTATCATTTCCGTCGCGGTGAGCTGGTGACGCGCAGTGTCGACCACTCCCTGGTCGAAGAGCTTGTCCGCAAAGGCCGGCTCGACGCCGACGGCGCGCTGCGCCACCCCAACCGCAACGTGCTGCTGTCGTGCCTGGGGTCCGAGCGGGAGCCTCGGGTCGACATCGGCCATGCGTCGCCGCTGGTGGGCGGCGATGCTTTCCTGCTGTGCTCGGATGGTCTGTGGGCCTACATCCCCGAAGACGAGATGGGTCAGATCCTCGACTCCCAATCCCCGCGGGACGCGGCCTCGACGCTGATCGAGCTCGCCCGCCAGCGGGCAAAGGGTGGCGGCGACAACATCTCGCTGGCCATCGTCAAGCTCGTAGAGGTTGTCCAGAAGCCACCGGCGCGCGGTGATTTCCCCCGGCTGGGCGGATGATGAGAGGGGCCGTTGGCCCCTTTTCTTTTTGTGGCGGCGGATGCGTGCCGGGCGTCAGCGGGTTCTCAGCCAGTTGCGGCGCCAGAACGACGCGGCCATCAGCGCCGCGGCGCCCACCATCATGCTGAGCGCGACCCAGAAGCCATCGGGCTTGTCGAGTAGCGGCATCTCGTGGAAGTTCATCCCGAAGATGCCGGCGATCAGCGTGGCGGGCATGAAGAGCGTGGTAAGCACGGTGAGGATCCGCACTTCGGTGTTGAGCCGGTTGCTGACGCTGGAGAGATAGATGTCCAGCAGGTCGGCGAGGAGATCGCGGACGGATTCGAGCGATTCGAGCACGTGCACCGTGTGGTCGTAGATGTCGCGAAGGTAGAGCCGGGTGTCGGCGCTGAAAAAACCGTTGTCGGCGCGGGCCAGGGTGTTGAGGATCTCCCGCAGCGGCCAGACGGCCCGTCGCAGCGTCAGCGCCTCGTGCTTGACCCGGTTGATCTCGGCGAGAAGCGCAGGGGTGGGGCGGGTTAGCGCGGCGTCCTCGAGGTCTTCGGCCATGTCGCTCAGGTTGTCGAGCATCACGAAATAGCGGTCCACCAGCGTGTCGAGGATGGCGTAGGCGAGGTAGTCGGTGCCGTGGGCGCGCATGGCGCCGTGCTCCGCGCGCAGGCGCTCCCGCACGGCCTCGAAGGCGCCGGTGGCCCGTTCCTGGAAGGTGAGCACGAAGTTGCGCCCGAGCACGATGCTCACCTGGTCGGAATTCAGGCTGCGGGTTTCGGCGTCGAAGTCGAAGCAGCGGCCGACGATGAAGAGGTAATCGGCGTATTCGTCGCTCTTGGGGCGCTGCTGGGTGTTGAGGATGTCTTCCTGGACGAGCGGGTGCAGCTTGAAGCGGCGGCCGATCTCGGCCATCACGGCGGGGTCGTGCAGGCCATAGACGTTCAGCCACATCTTTTCGCGGGTGGCGTGATGGGCTCGGGATAGCTCGATGTCCTCGAAACGAGTCTCGGTGATGCCGTGGGAATCGTATTCGATGAGCGTAATGCTGGGTTTTTCGGTCTTGATTTCGCCAATATGGACAAGAGACCCTGGGGGTAACCCTAACTTACGGGTTGGGCGGGCACGTTTCTTGTTAGACTTTCTCATCGTGATCTTGCTCAATGGCCGAAAATTGCGACTTCTTTCACGAGAATCCCGTGGTTTTCCCGATTTTTCAGGGCTGGCTGGGGCGTTTCATGGTTGAACAGCGCGCTGTCGTTGTCGATACCCTCTCACGACGATAGCAGAAACCTAACAATTCTTATAAGGAGGTTCCATGCCTCTGGTCATCGGTGTGACCAAAGAGTTTACGCCGGGCGAGCGCCGCGTTGCGCTGGTTCCGGACGTGGCCAAAAAGTATCAGGGGCTTGGGGCGGCGTTGCTGCTCCAGGCGGGTGCCGGTGCATCGGCGTACTACCGCGACGAGGATTATGGCGCGGCCGAGCTGGTGGCGGATGCCTCGGCGGTGCTCAAGAAGGCCGACGTCTTGCTGCAGGTCCAGCCGCTCAGCATGGATGACCTGAACGAGCTCAAGCCGGGTTCGGTGCTGGTCGGGCTGCAGCAGCCGTGGTCGAGCAAGGAGCGCATCGAACTGTTGCGCCAAAAAGGGATCACCTGTTTCGCTTTGGAACTGTTGCCCCGTATCAGCCGTGCGCAAAGCATGGACGTGCTCTCCAGCCAGGCTGCCGTTGCCGGTTACGAGTGCGCCCTGATCGCTGCCGATCAT
Organism: uncultured Zoogloea sp.; assembly: GCF_937894855.1. NCBI lineage: Bacteria > Pseudomonadati > Pseudomonadota > Betaproteobacteria > Rhodocyclales > Zoogloeaceae > Zoogloea > uncultured Zoogloea sp. The sequence goes on along the minus strand of NZ_CALAYQ010000049.1, from coordinate 14,949 downwards.
TCCCCCAAGTTCTTCCCGATGCTCACCTACGCGGCCGGCACGATCCGTCCGGCCAAGGTGCTGGTGATCGGCGCCGGCGTTGCGGGCCTGCAGGCGATCGCGACCGCCAAGCGGCTGGGCGCGATGGTCTCGGGCTACGACGTGCGGCCGGAAACCAAAGAGCAGATCGAGTCGCTGGGTGCAAAGTTTGTTGACACCGGCGTGTCGGCTGCGGGCACCGGCGGCTACGCCCGTGAGCTCACCGACGACGAGAAGCGCCAGCAGGCCGAGAAGCTCGGCAAGGCCATCGCCGAGTGCGACGCGCTGATCACCACCGCGGCCATCCCGGGCAAGAAGGCGCCGGTGATCGTCTCCGCCGAGATGGTGGCGCGCATGAAGCCGGGTTCGGTGGTCGTCGACATGGCGGCCGAGACCGGCGGCAACGTGGCCGGCACGATGGCGGGCGAGAAGACCTGGGTTGGCGAAACCCTGATCATCGGCCCGACCAACATCCCGAGCCGCATGCCGGTACATGCCTCCGAGATGTACGCCAAAAACCTCTTCAACTTCATCTCGCCCTTCATCAAGGACGGGGCCCTGGCCCTGGACTGGGAAGACGAGGTGCTGGCGGGCGCGTGCCTGACCCACGCGGGCGAAGTGCGCCACGCCGGCGTCAAGCAGGCCCTTGGCCTGTAACCGGGAGACGATCATGGACGGATTTGTCGCACTCTATATCTTCATGCTCGCCGCCTTCACGGGTTACGAGGTCATCTCCCGTGTGCCGGTGATCCTGCACACCCCGCTGATGTCGGGTTCCAACTTCGTGCACGGCGTGGTGCTGGTGGGCGGCATGATCGCCCTCGGCCAGGCCGAGACGCCGCTGGAGCAGGCCATCGGCTTCGTCGCCGTGCTGCTGGGCGCCGCCAACGCGGCCGGTGGCTACGTGGTGACCGAACGCATGCTCGCCATGTTCAAGTCGAAGGAGAAGAACTGATGGCGATCAAGTGGCTGATTGACGCGAGCTACTTTGTGGCCGCGGTGCTCTTCATCCTCGGTTTGAAGGGCATGAGTTCGCCGGTTTCGGCGCGCAAGGGGATCATCTGGGCGGGCGTCGGCATGGTGCTCGCCACGGTGGTCACGTTCCTCACCCCGGGCATGAACAACTTTGCCCTGATGGTCATCGCCATCGCCATCGGCGGTGCGCTGGCCTGGATCTCCGGCAAGAAGGTCGCCATGACCGACATGCCGCAGATGGTGGCGATTTACAACGGCATGGGCGGCGGCGCTGCGGCGGCCATCGCGGCGGTCGAGTTTGCCCGCGGCGAGATGCACGGCACCGTGGTCACGCTGCTGGCCACGCTGGGTGCGCTGATCGGCGCGGTTTCGTTCTCCGGCTCCGTGATCGCTTGGGCGAAGCTCCAGGGCGTGATGAAGAAGGCCTTCCGGCTGCCGGCCCAGAACGCGGTGAACGTCGTGCTGGCCCTGGCAACCCTGGGTCTTGGCGCGGCGATCGTGATCGCCCCGGCCATCGACCCGATGCTGGTGGGCGCGTTCTTCATCCTGGCGCTGGTGCTCGGCGTGATCATCACGCTGCCGATCGGCGGCGCCGACATGCCGGTGGTGATCTCGCTCTTCAACGCCTTCACCGGCCTGGCCGTGGGCTTTGAAGGTTTCGTGATGGGCATTCCGGCGTTGATCATCGCCGGTATCGTCGTTGGTGCGGCCGGTACGCTGCTCACCCAACTGATGGCCAAGGCGATGAACCGCCCGATCTCCAACATCCTCTTCGTGCCGATGGCTGCGGCCGGTGCCGGCGAGGCGGTGGAAGGCGAGCAGAAGGAAGTCGGCGCGATGGATGCGGCGGCGATGATGCGCTATGCCTCCAAGGTCATCATCGTTCCTGGCTACGGCATGGCGGTCGCCGGCGCCCAGCACAAGGTGTGGGAGATGTCCGAGTTGCTGGAGGAGGCCGGCGTTGAGGTGGTGTTCGCGATCCACCCGGTGGCGGGGCGGATGCCTGGTCACATGAACGTGCTGCTGGCCGAGGCCGGCGTGCCCTACGAGAAGATCTTCGACCTCGAAGAGATCAACGGTGACTTCGCCCAGGCCGATGTGGCCCTGGTGATCGGTGCGAACGACGTGGTGAACCCCTCGGCGCGTACCGACAAGTCCAGCCCGATCTACGGCATGCCGATCCTCAACGCCGATCTCGCCCAGAACGTGATCGTCGTGAAGCGCGGCAAGGGCACGGGCTACTCGGGTATCGAGAACGCCCTGTTCTACAAGGACAACACCCGGCTGCTGTATGGCTCTGCCCAGCAGGCCATCGGCGAGGTGATCCAGCATGTGAAGGCAATGTCGGTCTGACCGGCAGCCTTCTCGGCAACGAAAAAGCCACCCTCGGGTGGCTTTTTCGTTATTGGGGTAGCCGGATCAGACCAGATCGGCGGGCATCACGGTGCGCAGCACGGTCTGGGTCTCGCCTTCACGGACCCGGTTGGTGAACCACCACAGGGCGCCTTTCTTGATCGTCCAGTCGGCCTCCTGGCCGGATAGCAGCAGGGCGGCCAGGCGGCCGAGTTCGGGCTGATGACCGACGACCAGCACCGAGCCGCCGGCGTCGGGCCAGCCGCAGGCGGCGAGGATCGCCGAGATGTCGTTGCCCGGGCCGAGGGCCGGCACGATCTCGAAGTTGTTGGTGAAGGCGCTGGCCGTCTGGCGCGTGCGGGTGGTCGGGCTCACCAGCACACGCAGCTTCTTGGGGCGGCGGCTCTCCAACCATTCGGCCACCTTGTGGGCCTGGCGGATGCCCCGCTCGGTGAGTTCGCGGGTGCTGTCGGGCACGCCGTCCACGGCTTCTGCGTGACGCCACAGCAGCAGATCCATTCTTGTCGTCTCCTCGTTCTTTGAATTAGCCGACAAGTCTGCGATGTCCAGGTTACGTCCTGATGAAACCATCATCGCCGCCACGGGGCCTTGCCCCACAGGATGTCTTCGAGGGAAGGGAGCACGCTCTTGCGCAGCCGGGCGATGCGCGGGGCGTGCCAGCCCGCGACGAAGGCCGCGCCGCTGCGCAGCTCCGGGTCCTTTCCAGCCCAGCCCTTCAGACGGTTGCGGGCGACGGTCTCGTCGTTGAGATAACCGAGGATTTCCTGGGCTTCGGCCAGGTCGTTGGCGAAGCGGACGGTGGCTTTTTCGGGCAGCAGCGGCAGCAGGAACTCGATGGCGTAGCGCAGGCGCTTGAGGGATACGCGCAGCTCGTGGAGCTTGTCGGCGTGCAGGTCGGTCGCGGCGGCGGCGTAGCGCTTGCGGGCGCGCTTGCGCAGCTGGGTGAGCTGCAGGCGAGCGAAGGTAGTGAGGTTGGCGGACTTGACCAGCGAGTCGCTCTGCAGGGCCATCAGATCGGCGGCCAGGGCCAGCATCTGGCGGCCGTGGCTGGCGGCGAGGAGCTGTTCGCGGGCGGCGGCCTTCTCGCGATCGCGTCGATCCACGGCCATTGCGATGAGGCGCTGGGTGGCTTCGTCGGCGAGCCCGGATTCGGCCACCGGGCCAAGCACTTCGGCCAGCATCACGTCGAGATCACGGGCAGCACCGAGCCCGTCCGCGGCGTCCTTGAGGCCCTGGGACCAGCGCTCGACAAACGCCTGGGGCAGGGCCGGGCCGAACAGCCGCAGCGCAGAGCGCAGGCGGCGCAGGGCCACGCGCAGCTGGTGGATGAACTCGGGGTCGTCGCTCTCGCGGGCGCCGGATTCGTTGGTCTGCCACGGGGCGAGGCAGTCGAAGGCGATGATGCGGAAGGCGTCCACCGGCGATTGCTCGGCGGCGAGACGCGACGGGCGGGCCTTGGCGGGGCGCAGGGCGTGGTTGGAGAACAGGCGGTAGCCGCGCTCGGCCTTGCTGACGTTCTCGGGGGTGAGCGGCAGGGATTCGGCGAGCTCCAGCGCGATGGCGTAGAGGGCCTGGGGATCGCCTTCGACCAGTTCGAGCTCCAGCTCGCACAAGGGCCGGCTGTGCTCGCCCACCTCGATGGCGCCGTTGTCGATCATCGCCAGTACCTTGACGCCGTCACGGGGCGTGAGGATGCAGGTTTCGCGCTTGAAGCGGGTGCTGAACACCGGCACCAGCCGGGGGTGGTAATCCTCGAGCCGGTTGCGCACGTCGGCGTTGTCGATGGCGGAGAAGTCGAACACGCCACCCACATAGGGCTGCTCCCATTCGGGGCGAGATGAGAGGCCGCCGATGGATTCGGCTGCGCATTTCACCGTCTGCAGCCAGCGGGTGCCGGCCTTGCGGGTGCGCACGGCCATCCGGCGCTCGCGCAGTTCGAGCTCGGGCGTGTCGAAGTAGGTGTTTTCGAGGGTGACGCTGCGGCCGTCGCGGGGGGCTTCGGCGATCAGTGGGTGGCGGCGCAGGGCGGGGAGGGCCTTCTGGGGGAGCGTCAGCTTGAGTTCGATTTCGTGGCTCATGGTCGTGCCATCGGTAGTCAGGGGGCAGCCTGTTTCAAGGCGCGGGCCATTCTAGTCCGATGGCGGCGCGCTGTCTTGCGCGCCAGGGTTACAACTCAGCCCGCTGTGAAACTGCCTTCGGCGCTTCCCCGCTGGCCTTTGTTGTCGACCCACGCCACGCCGAGCCGATCACCCGCCTTGACGCCGGCAAGCTGGAAGGCGAACAGCGGATTGGCCGACACGGCGGTGCCGAGGGCGCCTTCGATCACCGGCTTGCCGTTCAGGCTGACGATGACCGACGTGATGTAGTGGGCAGGGATGAGCTGGCTGGCGGCGTCGCGGCGCTGGCCGGATTCCATGGGATGCGGCAGCAGCACCCGGACTTCGCCTTCGTCGCCCTTGACGGTGGCGCGGATCTTGATCGGATCGGGCATTGCATTGACTCCTATTCGCCGCAGCCGCCGACGGTGACCTTCACCTCGCGGAACACGGTGTAATGCTTGCCGCCGGCAAGGGCGACGATGCGCAGGCGCGAGCTCTCGGCCATCTTCAGCTTGGCCTGGAAGCGCGCGGCGGCGCCGGGCGCGAAGTTGAACTGCAGCGCCAGCGGAAAGGGGTTCTTGTCCACCAGCACCGACAGGCGTGTGGTGCCCGGGATCTGGCTGATGACCTCGATCGGTACCGCCGAGCCGTTCTCGGCGATCTCCGGTGCCTTGAGGACGATGTCGCGGCTGGCCTCGGCAGCGGTGGCGCCGATCAGCCGCAGGGCGTCGGCGAGGTTTTTGCTGTCGAAGGCGCTGCGGTTGAAGTCCACTGCGAGGGCGCGGGTGGGCTTCAGCACCCCGGCGCCTACCAGCACGGAAAGGGCTGCGGTGCTGCCAAAGCCGTGAAGAAAGCTGCGACGGCCGGTGTTCATGCTGCGTCTGCCCTCCAGTGCCCGGACTTGCCGCCCTCCTTTTCGAGCAGGCGGACGCCTTCCATGGTCATGCCGCGATCGACGGCCTTGCACATGTCGTAGATGGTGAGCAGGCCCACCTGGACTGCGGTCAGGGCTTCCATTTCGACGCCGGTGCGGCCGACGGTTTCGGCGGTGACGGTGCAGCGGATGGTGTCATCGCCTTCGACCACGAAATCGGCGGCGACGCGGGTGAGGGGGATCGGGTGGCACAGGGGGATCAGGTCGGCGGTGCGCTTGGCGCCCTGGATCGCGGCGATCCGGGCGATGCCGATCACGTCGCCTTTCTTGTTGTCACCGGCGAGGATGCGGGCGAGGGTGGACGGCTGCATCACGATCCTGCCCTCGGCTCGGGCGACCCGGCGGGTTTCGGATTTGGCAGAGACATCCACCATGTGGGCCTGGCCCTGGGCGTCGAAATGGGTGAAGGTGTCGCTCATCAGGCGGGAAACCAAAATAGGGGGTCGGTTATCATAGCATCGTGAAAAAACGTCTGATTGCCGCCCTGCTGTGTGTGGTGATGATCCCCCAGGGAATCGCCCACGATCTGCCCGACCTGGGTGATTCTGCATCCTCCGAACTCTCGCCCCTGGCGGAGCAGCGCCTGGGCGCGCAGATCATGCGCGACATCCGCTGGAAGGATGCAGCCTATCTGCGTGATCCCGAGGTCGAGGACTACCTCAACTGGCTGGGCGACCGGCTGGTGGCGGCGGGGCCGGGCGCGGGGCTGCCGTTCCAGTTTTTCGGGGTGAATGACCCGACCCTCAACGCGTTCGCGATGCCCGGCGGCAACATCGGTGTGCTCACCGGGCTGATTCTTGCGGCCCAGAGCGAATCGGAGCTGGCGGGCGTGCTGGGCCACGAGGTGTCCCACGTCACCCAGCGCCACATTGCACGGATGCTCGGCAAGCAGAGTCAGACCGGGATGCTGATGCTGGCGTCGCTGCTGGTGGCGGTGCTGGCGGCCAAGTCCAGCGCCCAGGTGAGTCAGGCGGCGATTTCGGCGGGGATGGCGGCGGGGATGAGTACCCAGCTTTCCTATTCGCGGGATTTCGAGAACGAGGCGGACCGGCTCGGGGTGCAGAACCTGGCCGCGGCGGGCTTTGACGTGCGGGGGATGGTGGGCTTTTTCGAGCGCCTGCAGAAGAACGCCCGGCTGTATGAGAACAACGCGCCGGCCTACATGCGCACCCACCCGCTGACCAGCGACCGGATCACCGAGATGGAGAACCGGGTCGCCCAGATGCCCTACCGGCAGGTGCCGGATTCGCTGGATTTTCAGCTGGTGCGGGCCAAGCTCAAGGTGGGCCGGCAGCCGTCGCGGGAGGTGATTGCCGAGTTCGAGGCGGCCGCCCGGGGCAGCAGCCCGTCGGTGGCGGCCCAGTACGGCCTGGTGCGGGCTTACCTCCAGACCCGGCGGCTCGCTGACGCCGATCGGGAGATGGTCGAGCTGCGCAAGCGTCACGCCTTGTCGGCGATGATCGACGGGCTGGAGGGCGATCTTCGCATTGCTCATGGCGATCCGGCGGGGGCGGCGCGGCTGTTCCGCGAGGCGCGGGCGCGTTTTCCCCAGTCGCACCGGCTGATGTACGGGGAGATCGAGGCCCTGATCGACTCCGGTAAGGCGGCCGATGCGCTGACGGCGGTGAAGGCCGAGCTGCAGACCACCGCGGGTGACGCGACCCTGTGGGAATTCCGCGCCCGGGCCGAGGCAGCGCTGGGCAAGCGTCTGGGGCAGCACCGCGCGTTGGGTGAAGTGTACGCGATCCAGGGCAACTACGCGGCGTCGGCCGAGCAGTTTGCGCTGGCGCAGACGGCCGGCGACGGGGATTTTTTCGAGCAGTCAGCGGTGGACTCGCGCCTGCGGGAGGTGCGGGCGCTGCTGGCCGAGCAGATGCGCGAGATGCGTGAATCGCGCGGCCAGCGCTGAGGGCTAGATGGTGCCGTAGCGAACGTAGAGCGCCCAGACCAGGTCGGCAAAGGTGTTCTGGTTGAAGCGCGGGCGCCCGCTGACAGTGAGGGCGAGGCGGGTCCGGCCGATGTGCATCGGCCAGAAGCTGAGGCCGCTGATGCCAGCGGCGTCCACGTTGCCCCAGCCATCGAGCAGGTGGTCGCCGAGCTTCGAGAGCGCGGCCGACTGGCGTTCGGCGACGGACAGGATGTCGGCGCCCACGGCAGCCAGCGCTTCGCCGGTCTCGCCGGGGTAGCCGGCCATCGCGAGGCAGAAGCCCATGTTGTCGGCGAGCACGGCCTGGCCGGTATCGCTGAGGGTTTCGAGCAGATGCGGCAGGGTCGATTCGAGGGTGCCGACCGGCGCCATGCGCGGTGCGGACCACGCCTCGAGGCAGGCCGTTTCCTGGAGTTTGAGCAGCGGAGTGAGGGCGCGTTCGGTGCTGGTCTCGCCGGTCCAGGTGCGGGCCAGTTCGGCGCTGAGGGCCGGGCTCGTGGCTTCGCGAAGGATGGCCAGCAGGATGCGCCGCTCGATGCTGTCGTCGGCGCGGGCAACGGCCCGCCAGGCACCGTAAGGCGTTACGGTGAGGTAGGAGCCGGGGATTATCTCAAGCATCGATCAATCCGGGATTAAGGGTGTAGAGAAGGGCCTTGACGAGCATCGCCACGTCGTCGCGGCTTCGCGCATCGACCCGGAAGATGGCCGGGACGGGGTGATGGCCGAGCTCGGCGAGCTTGGCCCGGTAGTTTTCGAGATTCGGGGTCTCGGAACTGTCCATGTGGGTGACGCCGATCGCCACGGCGGTGCTCGAGATGAAGTCCTTGAAGGCGCTGAGGTAGCCTTGAAGATCGGCGAGGGGATCGGGGTTGGCGTTGTTGATGAGCAGCACCAGGCCGATGCCACCTTCGGAGAGGATGTCCCACATGAAGCTGAAGCGTTCCTGCCCCGGCGTGCCGTAGAGCATGACCTTCTCGCCGTCCGGCAGGTTGAGGACGCCGTAGTCCATCGCGACCGTGGTGGTCCGCTTGAGCTTGGCGGTTTCGTCGCTGGCGACCGCTTCGGTGCTGACCGGCGGGATGTCACTGAGGGCCGCGATGGCCGTGCTCTTGCCGGCGCCGACGGTGCCCGAGAAGATGATCTTGTTGTGGCGGGCGCGTTCAGACCGCATTGAGGAGTTTCCTGAGAATTCGGGACAAAATCGAAGGGCGTTGTTGTTGCTGTTGCTGTGCAGGGGGCGCCGCGTTCGTCGTGGGTTGTGCTGGTGTGGCGGTGCGCGCCTCCACCGTGGCGGCCCGCGGCTTCCTTGCGTCGATCAGCCCGGCAAAGCGGGCCGAGGCATAGACCGAGAAGACGTAGCGCTGGGGAATCCCGAGGCGTGCGGCGACGTCGATGGGGCTGGCCCAGGTGCGCACCCACAGGGCGACGATGCGCAGGGCGTGGGGCGACATGAAGACCTTGGTGAAGTTGGGCCACGCCCGCAGCCGCACCGGCTGGTAGGGGTCGGTGCCTTCCGGCAGCCGGCCTCGCGCCGCCCAGGCGGCGACGTTCCAGAAGAAGTCCTCGGTCGTCCAGGTGGTGCCGTGGTTGGAGATGTGGGACAGGGTCGACGCGCTGACGATGCGCGCGGTGGTCTGGGGCAGCTGGGCCATCGACAGGGGGCGCAGCTGGTTGTCCCGGAAATCAGTGACGCAGATCGAGGCCGGCTGGAGCCGCACGCCGATGAGCCGGGGCAGGCCGGCGATCAGGTGAGGGCGGCCGGTGCTCGAGGCCTGATCGAAGGCGCGCTGCAGGTGGCCGATCAGGTAGTTGTCCGGGTTGAAGAAGATCTTGTCGGGCAGGGGATGGACCGGGTGCGCCGGGAGATCCTCAAGGGCTCCGCAGAGATCGCGTTCGTCGTCGGTCTGCACGCCGTGCCCGAGGGAACCCGGTGGATCGGCCTGGGGGGCGCTGACGGGTGGTGCGGCAGTCGTGCCGGACTGGGGCTGCAGCTCGGCCTGGACGATGGGCGCGGCGGCCACGACCACCGCGGGAACCGGGGAGGCCGGCGTGACGATGGGGACCCGCGGCGGTTCCTCGGATCCGGGCTGGATGGTCGGCGGTGCAGGCTGGGTCAGCGGCGCGACGCGGCGCAGGGATGGTGCGGCGATGGTCCGGGCGCTGTCGTGAGCCGCCTTGGCGAGGATGCTGGGCAGCGCCTCGAGATTGAGGGGCTTGCCGAGGATCACCCGGTTGGGAAAACGCTGGGCGTGATCCTTGGGGTGAAATGCGTAGCAGACCACGCCGATCCTCGGGTGGGGCGAGAGCCTTTCGAATGCGGCTTCGACGCCTGGCCGATCGCAATCGACCAGGACGACCCGGGCGCTTTCCAGCTCGCTCGCCAGACGTACCGAGTGCTTCCAGTGACGTTCTACGGAAAGTCCGATCAGCCGGGCGTCCATGCTGCCCACGTGGAGCAGGAAGAGGGCGGTGACGGGCTGGCCCGGTAGGATGGAATGGCGGCTCATTGGGATGTAAAGCGGATGGAGGTCGGGATCAGGAGGTTACTCCCGACAGCGTCGCGGAATCCTGTAAAAATATGCGATTGCCTTCCACTGGGCGGGCGAGTACGACACCGGGCAGGGCCAGCCGTGGGTCGTGGCGGTCGAGGCCAGCTTCGATGCGGGCGCTGAGGTAAAGCCCCAGATCGTGTTCTTCGAGGGCGTCGTAGTGCTCGCGCAGCATGCGCATCCGAAGTTCGGCGCCGTAACTGCCAAGGACGATCCATAGGTCGACAATGGCCGCGACCGTTGCCGCGGTGTCTTCCAGGTTGCTCCACAGGGAAATACGCTGGACGTGCAGGTGCAGGTTGGCTGGCTTGCGCCCGATCTCGCCGGCCAGCAGTGCGCCTGTGGCCGGCGAGCGCCAGCGGGACGCGATCCGCAGCGTCCGGACGGGCAGGCCGAAGACGGCCGGCGGTGCTGGACGGCGGATGCGTTCCGGGTTGGACGGATCGGTGACAAACAGCTTCACTGGGTCAGCGTCGAGATGATGTCGATCATGAATTCCACGTCCTCGTGCTGAACAGCTTGCCAGCTACGGGCTCCGAGGGCTTCGAGGATACCGCGGCCCTTGTCGGTGTCGTGCATGGAAAGAAGCAGTTGCGTGATCTGTTCGGCATGGGGAGACAAAGCGGGGCCGATCAGGAAGACGTGATGGATTACGTGCACCTGGCTGGTGACGAGCACGCGCAGGTCGCGGCGCACGATGGACGACAGGGCCTCGAAGGCTTCGACCGGCAGGAAGCCGACATCGGCTTCGCCGCGGAGGATCTCGCGGGCGACCTGGATGTAGGTTTCGCGGCGGTGCTCGACGGTGTTGGCTGCGTTCAGATCGGCGGGTTCGAGGAGAATCCGGCCGACGGTGTTGACGCTCGGGTCATCGCTGCACGCGACGCGGGCGCCGGGCTTGAGATTGGGGATCTCCTTGAAAGGGCTCTCGGCGGCGGTGATGACGACCATCTCGTCAGGCTGTCCTTCGGGCCGGGCGATGGCACGGAAGCCTTTCTCGCGCACCAGCAGGGAGGCGTCGAAGGGGTTGGCGTAGATGATGTCCACCTTGCCCTCGGCGATCGCGGCGCGCTGGGTGCCGAAGCTGTCGTAGAGCTCGAGATGGATCGGAAGGGACAGCGCGCGTTGCAGCCAGGTGTTGAAGATGTACCAGTCGGAAATGCGCTCGTTGGGGAAGCTGGGGCTAACCGTGAAATTGAAAGTCATGATCAGTTCATGCTCCGGTACTGGGCTTCGGCGGCGAGAATCTTTTCTTGCGAGGCCTCCCGCCGGACCGAGGTGAAACCGACGATTTCGCCGTTGCGCACATTGGGTACCACCGTGGCGTACACCCAATAGTGGCCGCCGTCCTTGCGCAGATTCTTGACGTAGCCGTGCCACTGGCGCCCAGCCTGGACTGTCTTCCACAGGTCGGCGAAGGCGGCCGCGGGCATGTCAGGATGCCGGAGGATGCAATGGGGCTGGCCGATCAGTTCGGCTTCGGTGTAGCCGGACATGTCGACGAAGGATTTATTGCACTGGGTGATGACGCCCGACTTGTCCGTCCGAGAGACGATCAGCTTGCCATGGGGGTAGGGCGTTTCGACTGACGTGACAAATACCCGCCGACAGGTGCCATCGGCAAACGTCAGCGTATGTTCGACTGCTTCGCCCGGAACCTGGGCACGATCCATATCCTTCACCACCAGCCCTCCCGATTATCCGAGGATCCGGCCGATGGCGTCGGCGGCGCGGCGGACGTCCAGGAAGACCAGGCCCAGCTTGGCGTTCGGCTTGGCCATCACCGTGAGCACGGCATCGGCGCCAGCCTGAACCATGAGGACATATCCCTTTTCACCCTTGATGAGCACCTGGTCGAGGGTGCCGCGGGCGAGTTCGCGGGCGGTGCGGTCGCCGAGGGAGAGCATCGCGGCACTCATCGCGCCGACGCGGTCTTCGTCAACGGTGTTGGGGAGCAGGGCGGCCATCATCAGACCGTCGGAGGAGATGATGGCGGAGGCCTCGATGTCCGCGGAGGTGCCGTTCAGGTCATTGAGAACCGTTTGGAGCATGTTTGAGCGCATCGTGGTGTACCTTCAAGAAAAAAGCGTTAATGTTGTCGGGAAGAGCGAATCCGGCATGCTTTGGCGCATGGTGCCGCAATGCAGGGTATCGCCTCGTTTATGACGTTATTTTGAGTTGTCATTATTTCACAATTCGCTGGTGATTCTCCGGGCGGGAGTGAGACGGGCTGTGACGTTGTTATCGGGTTGGGGTGCATAGCAGGTTAAAATCCGGCCTGGATTGTCCTAGGAAGCTGGAGTCGTAAGATGGATTTTGACAAGGAACTGGATGCACGCGGCCTGAACTGCCCCTTACCCATTTTGCGCGCCAAGAAAGCGCTCACAGAAATGCAGGCGGCACAGGTTCTGCGGGTTGTGGCAACCGATCCCGGTTCGGTGAAGGACTTCGCGGCATTTGCCAAGCAGACCGGGAACGAGCTGATCGGCCAGAGTGAGTTGCCGGATAACGCCTACGAGTTTTTCCTGCGCCGCAAGTAAGTAAGGCTGACGCGGATCTCGCTGTAACACAAAAAAATGGCCACGCAGTTGCGTGGCCATTTTGCTTGCCGAAGCCTTCGTCAGGCTGGCGGCAGTTTGGCCAACTGCGGGCGCAGTTTCTCGAGCGTCGCGGTGAAGCCCGCCAGGCGTTCCTTCTCCTGGGCGACGACGGCCGCCGGTGCGCGGGCGACGAAGCTCTCGTTGGCCAGCTTGGCGTTGGCCTTGACGATCTCGCCTTCGATGCGGGCGATCTCCCTCGACAGGCGCTCGCGCTCGGCGGCGATGTCGATCTCCACCTTCAGCATCAGGCGCTGCTCGCCGACGATGGCCACCGGGGCGAGTTCGTCACCGCTGATCTCGTCGACCACCTGCACTTCGGAGAGCTTGGCGAGGCCGGCGATGTAGGGCGCGAACTTGCGCAGGCGATCGCCGTTGCCGCTCGCCACCAGCGGCATGCGCTGGGCCGGGGAGATGTTCATCTCGCCACGCAGGTTGCGGCAGGCGTAGATGAGGCCCTTGAGCTCGGCCACGTCGGCTTCGCTCTTCTCGTCGCAGCGGCCCAGGTCGGCCTGCGGGTAGCGGGCGAGACACAGGCTGTCCACGTCCTTGCGGCCGGCGAGAGGGGCGACGGTCTGCCACAGCTCTTCGGTGACGAAGGGGATCAGCGGGTGGGCGAGGCGCAGGATCGTCTCGAGAACGCGGATTAGCGTGCGGCGGGTGCCGCGCTGCTGGGCTTCGTTGCCGGTGTTGATCTGGACCTTGGCGAGCTCGAGATACCAGTCACAGTACTCGTCCCAGACGAATTCATAGATCGTCTTGGAGACGAGGTCGAAGCGGTAGTCGGCGAAGAGTTCCTCGATCTCCTTCTCGACGCGCTGCAGGCGGCTGACGATCCAGCGGTCGGCAAAGGAGAAGTCGAGCGGGCCGTTGCCACCGCAGCTGGGGCCGTCCTGCTTGTGCTCGAGGCCCAGGTCGTGGCCCTGGACGTTCATCAGCACGAAGCGGGTGGCGTTCCACAGCTTGTTGCAGAAGTTGCGGTAGCCCTCGCAACGGCTCATGTCGAACTTGATGTCGCGGCCGGGGCTGGCGAGGCTGGCGAAGGTGAAGCGCAGGGCGTCGGTGCCGAAGGCGGGGATGCCGTCGGGGAACTCCTTGCGGGTCTTCTTCTCGATGCTGGCGGCCTGCTTGGGGTTCATCAGGCCGGTGGTGCGCTTGGCCACCAGCGCATCCACGCCGATGCCGTCGATCAGGTCGATCGGGTCGAGGACGTTGCCCTTCGACTTGGACATCTTGGCGCCTTCGGCGTCGCGGATCAGGCCGTGCACGTAGACGTGCTTGAACGGGATCTTGCCGGTGATGTGCTTGGTCATCATGACCATGCGCGCCACCCAGAAGAAGATGATGTCGAAGCCGGTGACGAGCACCGTAGACGGCAGGTAGAGATCCAGCGCGTCGTTGGACTTGGCCGGGTATTCCGAGGTCCAGTCGAGGGTCGAGAACGGCCACAGGGCGGACGAATACCAGGTGTCGAGCACGTCCGGATCGCGCGTCAGCGGGCCGGGGTAGCCGGCCTTGTCGGCCAGGGCGCGGGCTTCTTCTTCGGAATGGGCGACGAAGCACTCGCCGTCGATGCCGTACCACGCCGGAATCTGGTGGCCCCACCACAGCTGACGCGAGATGCACCAGTCCTGGATGTTGTTGAGCCACTGGTTGTAGGTGTTGACCCAGTTGCCGGGGACGAACTCGATCTCGCCGGAGGAGACGACTTCGAGCGCCTTCTCGGTGATCGACTTTCCGTCGGCGCCAGGCTTGCTCATCGCCACGAACCACTGGTCGGTGAGCATCGGCTCGATGACGACACCGGTACGATCGCCGCGGGGCACCTGCAGCTTGTGGGGCTTGGTGTCCACCAGCACGCCTTCGGCTTCGAGGTCGGCCACGATCGCCTTGCGGGCGTCGAAGCGGTCGAGGCCCTGGTACTTGGCGGGGGCGTGTTCGTTGATCTTGGCGTCCAGGGTAAGGATGCTGATCTGCGGCAGGCCGTGGCGCTGGCCGACCGCGTAGTCGTTGAAGTCGTGGGCCGGGGTGACCTTGACGACGCCGGTGCCAAACTCGCGATCCACGTAGTCGTCGGCGATGATCGGGATGTTGCGGTCGCACAGGGGCAGACGGACGCTCTTGCCGATCAGGTGGGCGTAGCGCTCGTCTTCCGGATGCACCATCACGGCCACGTCGCCGAGCATGGTTTCGGGACGGGTGGTGGCGACGGTGAGGCCGGTGAGCTCACCGATCGGGCCGTCGGCAAACGGATAGTTGATGTGCCACATGAAGCCGTCTTCTTCTTCCTGGACGACTTCCAGGTCGGAGACGGCGGTGTGCAGCTTCGGATCCCAGTTGACCAGCCGCTTGCCGCGGTAGATCAGGCCTTCGTTGTAGAGGCGGACGAAGGTTTCGGTGACGACCTTGTTGAGGCCGGCGTCCATCGTGAAGCGCTCGCGCGACCAGTCGGGGCTGGTGCCCATGCGGCGCATCT
>NZ_CALAYQ010000048.1:0-59697 GCF_937894855.1 uncultured Zoogloea sp. | reverse complement strand
CGTCGAAGGATTCGATTTCCAGCATTTCAGCCAGCGGCACATAGGCGATTTCCTCGAGGGACGAGAAACCCTC
Organism: uncultured Zoogloea sp.; assembly: GCF_937894855.1. Taxonomy (NCBI): domain Bacteria; kingdom Pseudomonadati; phylum Pseudomonadota; class Betaproteobacteria; order Rhodocyclales; family Zoogloeaceae; genus Zoogloea; species uncultured Zoogloea sp. Next base: position 59,624 of record NZ_CALAYQ010000048.1, on the reverse strand, counting down.
GTCGATCAGGATGTCTGCCACTTCCTCGTCCACATCCAGCCTGGAGATGAACAATTCACGTACCGTATTGTGCTCTGCCTGGGACTTGCGCTCCGACTCGGCTTCGGTCATCAGATTGATGGTCCAGCCGGTGAGTTCGGAGGCGAGCTTCACGTTCTGGCCGTTACGGCCGATCGCGATTGCCAGGTTGTTCTCGTCCACCACCACATCCATGGCGTGGGCTTCCTCGTCCACAACGATGGAAGACACTTCGGCCGGCTGCAGCGCGCCGATCACGAACTGGGCAGGCTCCGGCGACCACAGGACGATGTCGATGTTCTCGCCACCGATCTCGTTGCGCACCGCAGTGACGCGGGAACCACGCAGGCCGACGCAAGTACCGATCGGGTCGATGCGCGGGTCGTTGGACTTCACGCCGATCTTGGCGCGCAGGCCGGGATCGCGGGCGCAGGCCTTGATCTCCAGCAGACCATCGTCGATCTCGGGCACTTCCAGTTCGAACAGACGAATGACGAACTCCGGCGCGGTGCGCGAGAGGATCAGCTGCGGGCCGCGGGCGCCGCGATCGATGCGCAGCAGGTAGGCCTTGACACGATCGCCAACGCGCAGGTTTTCCTTCGGAATCATCTGATCGCGGGGCAGCACGGCTTCGAGGCGACCCACTTCGATGATCGCGTTGCCACGCTCCATGCGCTTGATGGAGCCGGAGATGATGAACTCCTTGCGCTCCAGGAAGTCATTGAGGATCTGCTCGCGCTCGGCGTCGCGGACCTTCTGGAGGATGACCTGCTTGGCAGCCTGGGCACCGATGCGGCCGAAGTCGATGGGCTCGAGGCCTTCCTCGACGTAGTCGCCCACCTGGATCTCCGGGTATTCTTCGCGGGCGTCGATCAGACCCATCTGGGCCTCGTCGTTCTCCACGTCCTCGTCGGGCAGCACCTGCCAGCGACGGAAGGATTCGTAGTCGCCGGTTTCCCGGTCGATGGAGACGCGCACATCGGCGCCGTCGTTGATGCGCTTCTTGGTTGCCTGGGCGAGAGCGGACTCGAGCGCCGAGAAGACGATCTCCTTGGAGACGTTCTTCTCACGGGCAAGTGCATCAACCAACAGCAAAATTTCGCGGCTCATACCTGCAAACCTCCAAATTCCTTAAAACCTGGGCACCAGGCGGGCCTTTTCGATATCTTCAAACGGGATCGTCATCGATCCCTTTTCCGTTTCCAGGGTGACGACGCCATCTTTCAGGCCCTGCAGCACCCCGGCAAAATTACGCTGATTGGAAATGGGCATGGCGAGGCGAACCTGCACCTCCTGACCGGCGAAGCGCTCGAAATCGGCCGGCTTCTTGAGGGCCCGATCCAGACCGGGCGACGACACCTCAAGGCGGTCGTATTCGACGTTCTCGACTTCGAAGATCCGGGTCAGCTGATTGCTCACGGTGGCGCAATCATCCACCGTGATACCGTTCGGCGAGTCGATGAACACCCGCATCAGCCGGCCACGGGGAGAGGTCTCAAAATCGACCAGCTCATAGCCAAGACCTTCAGCGGTCTGCTCGATCAGTTTCAGCAGCTCCATGCCCACACTTCCTAAACCACAAATAAAAAATGGGCGAAACGCCCATCCCTGTTAATTCGACCGGATGTCGGCTCTTTCGAGCCGATTCGGTTCCTTCGAACCGATAAAACGTGCTAAGTATAGCAGCCCGCCGAGGCGGGCGCAATTTCCACCCTCAAAACAAGTCGTGCACTAGCCCGGGCGACGCGCCGGGCGGGCCGGTTTGCGGGCTTTTCCGGGTTGCCCGACAGGCTTGGGAAGGCCGGCCAGGGCACACACGTCCTCCACCGCCATGTCCTCCCACATCCCACGCTTGAGGCGCGACGGCAGCACCACCGGCCCGTAGCGCACGCGCATCAGGCGGCTCACGGTGAGGCCCATCGCCTCGAACATTCGCCGCACTTCGCGGTTGCGACCTTCCGACAGCGTGACTCGATACCAGTGATTGGCACCTTCGCCGCCCGCATCGAGCAGAGTGTTGAACTTGGCGGGGCCATCTTCGAGCTCGATGCCGGCCAGCAGCGCCTGCTTCTGGACATCGTCGAGTTCGCCCAGCAGACGCACGGCGTACTCCCGGTCGAGTTCGTAGCGCGGGTGCATCAGCTTGTTGGCGAGATCGCCATCATTGACGAACAACAGCAGACCCGAGGTATTGAAGTCCAGCCGCCCCACCGCGATCCAGCGCCCCTTGCGCAGATTGGGCAGGCGATCGAATACCGTTGGACGGCCCTCCGGATCGTCCCGCGAGACGATCTCGCCTTCCGGCTTGTGATACAGCACAACCCGCGGGATGCGCGGCGCGAAGCGCAGCGGCATCAGCTTGCCATTGACCCGCACCCGGTCGCCGGGGCCAACCTTCTGGCCCACGTCGGCGGGTTCGCCATTGACCGAGATGCGACCGGCGACGATCCACTCCTCGATCTCCCGACGGGAGCCGATGCCGGCTGCGGCAAGCACCTTGTGCAGGCGCTGGGGCTCGGTGTAGGTGGTGTCCTGGGGCTTCTTGCGGCGCTCGCCTTCGGCGGACGGCGGCAGCTCGTTGCTGACCAGCGGATAGCTGTCGTCGCCACCGCCGAAGCCCACATTGCCCTGACGCTTGGCACGCCAGTTGCCGCGGCCCACACCCAGATCGGACAAGCCGATCGCCGAGGCGTTGCTCTTCGGCTGACGGAAGCCGTCGTCACGCTCGGCGCGGGGTGCGCGATTGCCCTCGCCCTCGGGCCGCCCACGGCCCCGGCGTCCGCCCTGGGGCTGACCTGCAGCGGCGCCTTGGGGGCGCGGGCCATTGCCGCCGGGGCGGGCAGGACCACCGGGCTTGCCGGTCTTAGCCCTGAACGGCTTGTTCTTCGGTTTTTGGGAGGTCGACAAGATCCATGATCCTCTTATCAAGAGTATTCATAGATATTCATTTGTATCTACGAACACAGGTAAAATCACACAACACCCTGAAAATCAATACATTTTCAGGAAACCGCCGAAACTTGAAGTGTTCGGAGTTGTTCGTAAGTATGCGCGCAAATCGCGTACACTGAGCGTACACAACCATGAAACGCCCCGATGCGATGAGCGACAGCCACGACCCGCAATCGACGAAAGCAGCCCGCATCAAGCTCACCACGGACCGGATTCGCCGCTTCACGTGCCCACCGGACAAGTCTCAAGCCTTCCTCCGCGATCTGATCGCGCCGGGGCTGGGCATCCGCGCAACAGCTGGTTCCAAGTCCTACATCTTCCAGTCCAAGCTGAAGGACGGCCGCACGGTGCGGATCACCATCGGCGACTGGCACACCCTGGACATCGACCAGGCGCGGGAAGCCGCACGACAACTTCAGGTGGTAGTGGATCAGGGGAAAGACCCCCGTCAGGAGAAGCGAAAGCAGACCGCCGAGGCCGTCGCACAGCTTGAACGGAACCGCCTGACACAGGCGCCCGCACTCGAAGCGTGGGCGCATTATATCCATGCGCGCCGCCACCATTGGGGAGAAGCGCACATTGCCTGCCATGAGGACGCCGCCAAACCCGGCGGCGAGCCCCGCCCCCGCGGCCGGAAGGGTCTCACGCAGCCCGGCATCCTGCGCCCCTTACTGGAACAGCCATTAAGCCAGCTGAGAGCACCCACCATCGAGGCCTGGCTCAAGGAAGAAGCCGCCGTGCGCCCTACCCGCGCCCGGCTCGCCTACAGCATCCTGCGCGCGTTTCTCAACTGGTGCGCCGAGACGGCCGAGTACCGCGACCAGGCCGACCCCGCCGCCTGCACCACCAAGGCCGTGCAGCAGGAGCTGCCGAAGAAGAAGGCCCGAAAGGATGCGCTGCTGCGGGAGCAGCTCGAGGCGTGGTTTCGAGAGGTGCGACGCCTGCACAGCCCCGTGGTCGCCGCCTACCTGCAGGGCATCCTGCTGACCGGCGCCCGCCCCGGCGAGCTGTGCATCCTGAAGTGGGAGGACGTGGACTTCCAGTGGAACAGCCTGACCGTGCGCGACAAGGTAGAAGGGGACCGGACGATACCTCTGACGCCCTACTTCGCCGCCCTGCTGCGCGACCTGAAGGCGAGGAACGAGACACCGCCCCGGCAGCCCGCCCGGCTGAAGAAGGGCCAACAGGAAGAAGCCGCCGCCGCGGCGCCGTGGCAGCCCTCCCCCTGGGTGTTCAGCAGCTCGCAATCGGCAACCGGCTGGCTGCAGGACCCGAGCAACCAGCACAAGCAGGCCTGCCGCCGCGCCGGGATCGACCCCCTCACGCTGCACGGCCTGCGCCGCAGCTTCGGCTCCCTGGCCGAATGGACCGAAACCCCGGCCGGCGTGGTAGCGCAGATCATGGGCCACAAGCCCAGCGCCACCGCCGAGAAACATTACCGGGTGCGGCCGCTCGACCTGCTGCGCATGTGGCACAGCAAGATCGAGGCGTGGATGCTCGAACAGGCCGGCATGGCACAGCCCACCGAACATACTCCGGCGCTGCGGGCGATGCCGGCTTGATTGACATGCTGTAATCTATAATCTACAAATGATCGAGATACGCGATTACCTGACGCCCGCCGGACGCGACCCATTCAAGGATTGGCTCGCCGACCTCGCCGACAGGATGGCCCGCGCCCGCATCCTGGCGAGAGTCGGGCGGATGGCCGGCGGCAACTTCGGCGACTGCAAGCCGCTGGCCGGCGGTGTGTGGGAGCTGCGCATTGACCACGGACCCGGCTACCGCGTCTATTACGCCAAGGCCGGCGCCCGGATCGTCCTGCTGTTGGTGGGCGGAGACAAACGCCGCCAACAGCAGGACATAGAAACCGCCCTGGCCTATTGGCAGGACTGGCAAGAGAGGAACGAACGATGAACACCGCATCCCGCCCCCACGATGAAGCCGTGGTCGAGCTGCTGCGCGAAGACCCGGCATTTGCTGACGAATATCTGGCCGTGGCCCTTGAGGAAGCCGACGAGCCCGGCGGGCAGGAAGCCCTGCTGCGGGCCCTGCGCCACGTGGCCGAAGCGCAAGGCATGGCGAAGATTGCCGAGCGTGCCGGCCTGCCCCGCGAAAGTCTCTACAAGAGCCTGAGCGCGAAGGGCAACCCCACGCTGAAAACCTTGCTGGCCGTACTGAATGCCGCGGGCCTGCGGCTCTCCGTGACCCGCGGTGACCCTCACCACGGCGTGCCTGCCTAAACGAACATGAGCACCGCTTTCGACAGCATCAAGCGCGGGTTACAGGAAGCCATCGAGCACGCCGAAGGCCGCGCTCCGGAAGCCAATATCCATCCCCCTGAGCCGGACAGCAAGGCAACGCACATTCCCTTCAACCCCACCGCCTACGCGGAAGCGGCCAGCCGCACCGACCCGGCGTTTCGAGAAGCCTACGAGGGCATGGAAGAAGAGTTCGGCGCCCTGGCCGAGCTGCTGAAGGCCCGCCAGAGTGCCGGCTGAACGCAGGCCGCCCCCCACATATACGCAGAACCGCACAGCGAAGCCCCCGACCATGCCAGCCACGCAACCCGCCCCCCTTGGTAGATATCGCAACCCCTTTGACTTTCTCAAGGATGCAGACAGGCAAGAGCAGGAAAAGCGTGCCGACTTGGAAAGGACAGGACGCCTCACGGACGAGACGGCCCGAGAGATCGCCGAAGCGTGCAGATCGCAGCACATGCTTGCCGAAGCCAATCACCGGGAGCATGTGCGATGCCTCGCGTGGAGCCTGACGGCAGCAGGCAATCCGACAATCGACGAAATGGGGGGAGCCTTCTTGGCGAAGAAAGGGGGCGGCATCTCCCTCTTGGCCTGCGTCTCGTTGATCGTTGCCGAAGTCACGGCGAAGGATTTCCCTGCTGACCTTCCATTTTGGATGGTGCCCGACGATGAGGAATTCGCCGCGGCGATCGGACGAACTAACCGGGAAACCCTTCAGATCGTCAAGGATGCAATCCGAACGAATGCGCTACCGGTGCGCCGAGCGCAGGGCGTCCCTCGCCCCTGCAATCAGGAGGCTGACGTAATTGCGTGGTGTGACGACACCGCCGCCGCGCGCCCTGCGGACAAACTCTGCGTCGCACGCGAGGACATGCGCGGCGTATTCGCGGCGCTAGGCCTTCAGCCTCCGCCCGAGCTGTTCGCGAACCAAGACGAATGGCTCGCTGCGACCGAGAGCGCGCAGGCCAAAGATGAGCGACGGTCCGCCATGACGCAAGCAGTGATCGAGCGCGTACTCGCACTGCCCCACCCCACTGCGACATACCGGAGCACTGAAGTCGCGGCCGAATCGAGGAAACGAACGTCGAGAAACGACTTCATCGCGGATGCGTTGATCGAAGCACTGAAAGCGATGCCGGGCGATGATCCAAAGGCTCTCTGGCGGTGGATCATCGCCAACATCAAACACTGGCCTGAGATCGTATTCGACGAGGCAAAGAACGAACTACGTGTTGGTGTGAAAACCACAGATTTCAAGGCCTTCGAGGCCCGAATCCGGAGACGACGCAGGGGCAAGACAGCGACGATTAGCGACGATTGACAGACGCTTAGCGATTCTCCGACGCTAAGCACACGTCGGCGGCAGAGGCACGCATGCTTCAGCACACATACGAACACTTCGATGGGTGCAAACATGGAAAACGCCTCCAAACTCACCACCTCTGCAGCCCCCGGCGCTGCCCGCGAACTCACCACGTCTGAGTTCGCTACGCTCAACGGCGTCAAGCCCAACACCGTGCGGCAGCACCTATGCACACGGGGTAGCTATTACGGCGCGAAACCCAAAAAACGATCCAACGGCCGACTTCTCTGGCCCGCCATCCGTGTGACCCTCGACGCCTGATCGAGGCGCGCGCCGTGTCCCCCTTCCGCGCCATCGCCGCCCGCTGGCTTCCGCTCGCCCGGAAGGCTGCCGGACTGGCCGACGTGCCGGCCTCTGCCTTCGGCCGGGCGTGGGACAAGGGCACGCTGCGGGATAGGCGCATGCTGGCGACGATTGCCCAGGTGCCCCACCCCGAGGACGTGGCGGCGCTGCCGTGGCCGAAGGTCCCCGACGCGCTACGCCCGGTCCTCGTGCTGCGCGCCCGGGCAATGCGGGATTGGCTGAGCACCTTCTGCGCTGAGCCGGAAGGCGAGGAGGTCGGGCAATGACGTGCCGCCGAGCCCGCCCTTCGCGCCTCCGCACCCAGCCCCCGTGGCGGCCCACCGCCGGCCGCGCCGGCACGCGCCGGGCGGATGAAGAGTTCGTCGCCTACTGCTTGGCACCCATCCCTTCCGAATGGCGCCCGGAAGTGGCTATCGAATATGAGTTCCGGCGTACCGCCAAGGGTGAAACCGCGGCCAACACCTGGCTTCGGGAGATCGGCGAGCGCCTGCACACCTTGCCCCTGCCGGTGCCCCTGTCTGCCACCGACGACGACGTGCAGGCCAAGGCTGATCGCCTCGCACGCCAAGCGTTTGAGCGTCAGAGCCCCAAGAGGGCCGCGAACGCCTCGAACGACGTTTCCATGATCGGCACCTATTGGGCCCTGTGCGCCTTCTGCACCGACAACTTCATCGAGCCGCCCGCCGTGAAGGACGGCACCGTCGAAGAGGTGCAGGGAGCCGTCGCCCGCATGGTCTGCCGCAAGTGGTGGCGCCGCCAGGTGGGCCGGCTGCACCAGCGCACCAAGGAGGCCTGCGCGATCGAGCTTTTCGGGATTGTGCATGCCAAGAAACAGAAGTACGTCACCAACGCCAACGTGCGGCGGTGGGAGCGGCAGAAGCGCCGCAACGCGGCGTATCTGGAGGGGCTGGAAGCGGTCAACCAGCACGACTACGCGGCGACACTTGCCGAGCTGGCCGAGAAGAGCACCGCGAACCCAGCCATCCGCCGCGGCGAGCTGCTCGCCCGCGCCCGGGGCTTCGAGGAGATAGCCCGGGGCCTGGAGCACACGGCCTTCTTCATCACCGTAACCTGCCCCTCTGCCATGCACGCCAAGCGCGCGGTGTACCGCAAGGGGAAGCCGGTCCGGGTTCGGGACAACCCTTCCTTCGACGGCACCACGCCGCGGGAAGCACAGCAGCACCTATGCAAGGCGTGGGCGAAGACCCGCGCTTACCTGCAGCGCCGGGGCATCCGCCTGTATGGCTTCCGGATCGCCGAGCCCCACCAGGACGGCGCGCCCCACTGGCATTTGCTGCTGTTCATGCCGGCGGCCGCCGTCAAGCCGGTGCGGGAGGCCGTCACCCGCTACTTCCTGACCCAGCACAGCCCGGACGAGCCCGGCGCCGTGAAGAACCGGGTGAAGTTCGTGCCGATCAAGATGGACGCGACCCATTCGGCAACAGGCTACATCCTGAAGTACATCGCCAAGAACATTGACGGTTACAAGGTGCAGCAGGATCTGTTTGGCGACGATGCTATCGAGGGCGCTGCGCGGGTGAATGCGTGGGCGTCCACGTGGGGCATCCGGCAGTTTCAGCAGATCGGCGGCGCCCCGGTGGGCGTGTGGCGCGAGCTGCGCCGCATGGAAGCCGCGCCCGAGCATACCCCACTGATCGAGACCGCCCGCCAGGCCGCCGACGCGGGCGACTGGGCAGGCTACGTGAAGTGCCAGGGCGGGCCGGCCGTGGCCCGCAAGGATCTGGCCGTTTCACTGGCGAAGACCCGCCCCGGCGAACGCTGGTGCCCGATTACGCAGGCACCGGAGCCCGCCCCCCTCACCCGCTACGGTGAGACCCGCCCTGCCGGCGTGTACGGCGTGCTCGATACGGCCAAGGATCGCGCTTTCGAGAGCCGCCGATTCAAGTGGGAGATTCGCCGCGCAACCAGCACGGACAAAGCAAGGCCCGCCCGGGCCGCCGCGCCTTGGACCCGTGTCAATAACTGTACGCCTCAACCCTCCGGCGCCTGTGCCGGCCTGCCCAGCGCCGCCCCGGATGGCTTCGCCGACACCTGGCCGGCGCCCGCCGCCGGCCTTTCACCCTTCTCCGCCAGCCCGGTCACCCCTTCGGCCGACTGGTTTCCGCCCCCCGACCGCTACCCACCCGAGGACTTCGACCATGTTTGACCCCACCACCCCCGCCAACGCCGACGTGCAGGCCATGCGCATCGAGCTCTTCGTCGCCGAGAAGCGCGTAAAGGATCTGCGCGAGCAGCTCAAGCAGGCCGGCGACGGCGCCTTCGTCACCCAGCACGATCGCGAGCAGAGCGGCACTGCCGAGATCGACTGCCTCTGAATTCCAAGAGAAGGAAATCTGAAAATGACTTATGCATTAAAACCCGAAACCGCCCAGCAGATTGACGCCTACATCGCCGAGGTGAAGAAAATCAACGGCGCCTCTGGCACCGAACGCGCGTTCACGGTTAATCCGACCGTCGCGCAAAACCTCGAACTGCAAACGCAGCAAAGCTCGCATTTCCTGAGCACCATCAACATCGTTCGCGTCGATGAGCAGGCGGGAGACAAGCTCGGCCTCGGCATCAGCCAACCCATTGCGTACCGAACCGCTGGCACTCGGGAGCCTGTCGATCCTATCGTTTTGGACTCGTCTGGCTACCTTTGCCGGAAGACGGACTTCGACACCCACATCAGCTACCGCCGCCTGGATGAGTGGGCCAAGTTTCCGAATTTTCAGACACTTTTACGCGATGCCATCCTTGGGCAGATTGGGCGTGATCGGATCATGATCGGCTGGAATGGCACCAGCGCCGCAGATACAACCAACCGCACCGCCAATCCCCTGCTGCAGGACGTGAACATCGGATGGATCCAGAAGCTTCGGCTCGCAGCTCCTGCGCGCGTCATGAGCGAAGCCATCCATGGAACTGGGAAAGTCCGGATCGGTTGGACTGGCGACTACGTTGATCTCGATGCACTGATCTTCGATCTCCTCAACAACCTCATCGACCCCTGGCACCGGAACGCATTTCAAGCGCTTGGCTTCGTCGTCGTCATGAGCGCCGACCTGAACGCCGACCGGCTCTTCCCTCTGGTGCAGGCAGTGAATCCGCCCTCCGAGATGATGGCCGCCGACGTGATCATCCGCTCGGGCAAGGCCGGGGGGCTCCCGGTGGTGCACGTGCCCTACTTCCCCGCCAAATCGCTGCTGATCACGCCGCTCAACAACCTGTCGATCTACTGGCAGGCCGGCACCCGGCGCCGCCGCATCGTCGACAACCCGGCCCGCGACCGGATCGAGGATTACCAGTCGGTGAACGAGGCCTATGTCATCGAAGACATGGGCAAGTGCGCCTTCGTCGAAAACATCCAGTTCGTCTGAAACCGAAAGGAAGCGTCATGAACGAATCCATCAAGCCCATGTGTTACGGGGCCACTGATCTGAAGGCCTCGCTCCAGGCCATGCTCGAGCGCGAGGCCGACGCCAATTACGCGGACCTCCACAAGAACGGACAGCGCATCCAGGCGCTAGGCAAGGCGTGCGCGAAACACGAAAAGGTCATCGCCCGCGTGCGCGCGCGGCTTGCCGCTGCCGAGGGCAAGGCCGAAGCCCAGGCCGTCGTGCAGCAGCAGCGCCTCGCCGAGATCAAGCAGGCGCTGGTGAAGGGCGAACCGCCCGACCCGCAGCGGATGAAGGCCATTTCCGGGCACCTGTCCGAACTCGACGACGCGGAAGAGGACTTCTCCTGCAGCGCCGAGGATCTGCGGGCAGTGCTGGCTGAGCTGGAAGGCGAGTTGAAGGCCATCACCGCCGAGCACCACGAGGCCATGCAGCGCGGCCGTGATCTTGCCCGCACCGCCGCGCTGGATGAATTCGCCGAGCTCGAAGTCATCTATCAGCAGCTGGCCGGCGAGCTGCGGCAGTGCATCGAGTTCATGTTCGTGCAAGCCGCCATTGCCGGCGCCTTCTTCGACCCCGACACCGCCGAGCATCGCCGTCGGTCTGGTGGCGATACGCGCAACCCCACCATGCTCAAGGCCCAGCAATACCTGGCCCGCACGAGTGCGGTGATCGATGGCAACTATGCCGACGGCCTGCAAATCGACCCGCTCGCCGTGCTGGCCGCGGCTGAGAACGACATCGAGAGTATCGTGAAGCGGTTCGCCGACTTCGGGGCGCTCTCCATCACGCCCATCGGCACGTCCCGCACCACCGTTGAAGCGATGCAGAAGCGCGTGGCGGAGATCGAGAAGAACCGGCAGTTGATGGGCATCTGAGGGCCGGAGCCATGAGCATCGAGCGCGAACAACAACCGTCCCTGAGCCTGCGCTGCCCTGCCTGCAATGGTCCGGCGCTTGTCCGTAACAGCCGGGACATCTCGCCATCCACGCGACAGCTCTACATGCAGTGCAGGGACACGCGATGCCGGTGCATTTTCGAGAGCATCGCCGAAACGACCAAGGTGTATGCGCCCTCGATGCTGCCCGAGTCTGAACAGAACCCGCAGATGCGCGCGATGCGCAAAGGAAAACGGTTCGCCGACAAGGCGAAGGACGGCGTCCATGCCCTGCCGACCGGCCCCGAAGAATCGGCGGCGTAAGCGTGCACAGCCTCAGTGCACAAATCCGCAACGATTCGCACCGGCTCACCGTGCCCGCACCCGCCACGCCGCAGCAAGGCTCCCAGGACCTCGCACAACCGCACAGAACGCCATCAATGAAGCGAGCAGGCGGGGCGGGGTCTCGACCGCGCGCGGAGGGGTGTGGCGGCCCTTACGGTGGCGCGAGCCTCCATGCAGATTCGGCCCGCCGGGGCCGCAGGGGCGCCGCCAAGCGCACCCGGAACCCGGCAAGCAACCCAACCAACCCAAGGAACTGAAATGACTTCGACGACGAAAGCCGACCCGGCATCCGAACTGCACACCGTGCACCTCGATCAACCCGTGAAACGCGGCGAAACCGAAATCAAGGCGGTCACCCTGCGCAAGCCTCGCGCGGGCGAGCTGCGCGGGGTCTCTATCTCCGATCTGTTCAACATGGAAACCACGGCCCTGCTGAAGGTCATCCCCCGCATCACCACGCCCTCGCTGCTCGACCATGAAGCGGAACAGCTGGAGGTGTCGGATCTCGCGAAGATCGGCATCCGGGTAGCCGCGTTCATGCTCCCGCAAGCAGACCAAGAACAGGCCGAAGCCCTCGGCCTGAACTGAAACCAACCCGCCGGCAGGCAGCGCCTGCCGGCGCCCTAACGAGAGAACCACCATGGACGCCCTTCGCCTTCGGATCGAACTGGAAGCCATCAACCGTGCCACCGGCCCGCTGCGCGACATCCTGAAAGGCAGCACGGCCTTGGGGAAGTCGATCAAGGAAACGAAGGCGCGCCTCAAGGAACTGGAGACCCAGGGCAAGCAGCTCGAATCGTTCAAGGAAGTCACCGCGAGGCTGAATGAGACCGGGGCAGCGCTCAACACGGCAAGGCAACGGGTGCGCGAACTGCGGGCCGAGATCATCGCCGCCGACAGCCCGTCGAAGAACCTCACGGACAGCTACCGACAGGCCCGATCCGAAGTGCAGAAGCTGGAGCGGGCGCACGAGCGGGCCACCGACGCCCAGCGCCAGGCTAACGAAGACATGCGGAAAGCCGGCGTGCCCGTCGATGAGCTGGCACGTCGGCACGCCAACCTGGCCCGGGAAATCTCGGGCGCCAGAGCCCAACTGGAGCGGCAAACCGGCCAGCTTCAACGCTGGAAGGACATCAAGCAACGCTACGACGCCACCCAGGAGATGCGCGGCCACCTGCTGACCGCCGGCACAGCGGCAACCGGCGCAGCGGCCGCTGTGGGATTGCCGATGCTGAAGACAGTGAAGGACTTCGCCGACCTGCAGACCGCCACCACCGATCTGAAGATCGCCATGATGGAGAGCGGCAAGATCGTCCCGGCCGAGTTCGAGCGCATCGCCGCCAAAGCCCGCGATCTGGGCGCCCGACTGCCCGGCACCGGACAGGACTTCATGCTCGCCGGCAAGGCGCTCGTCGAACAGGGCGTGAACTTCAAGACGATCGTCAATGGCGGCCTCGAGGCCGCGAGCTACTTTGCCGTGCTGCTCAAGCTCGAGAAGGATCGCGCAGCAGAGTTCATTGCCAAGGCACGCGAGGTTCACGGCTTGCAGGATCGCGACCTTCCGGCCGGCGCGGACCTCATGCAACGCGCCAAGTACGGCTTCGGCCTCAAGCCGGATCAGATCTATGAAGCCATGTCCTATTCGGGGACCGACATCAACATCAAGGGCTTGGTCGGTGACCTGCAGAAGATGAAGGAGTACCTCGCGCTCCAGGGCATCGCCGCCGGGGTAGGCCTCGAGGGATCGTCCTTCGGCACCAACTTCGCCCACATGCTGAAGGCCATGGCGAACGTCAACAAACTGGACGATGCGCGGGGTTCCGAAGGCCACTACGTGAAAGACCTGCTCGCGTCCAAGGGCGTGAAGTTCGACTTCTTCGACGCCGCCGGGCAGTTCGCGGGTTTCGGCAAGATGGTTCAAGAGCTGGAGAAGCTCAAGCAGTTCAACCCCCAGCAGCAGGAACGCATCCTCAAGAAGCTCTTCGACACCGAAGGGGGGCGTCCGGCCGCTATCTTCCTGAAGTCCGGCATGCAGGGCTTTCAGGATGCCATCGAGAAGATGGACAAGCAGGCGTCTCTCATCGACCGGGTGAACGAGGCCAATGGAACCCTGCAGAATCGATGGGATACGCTTGGCGGAGCGATCAACGAATTTTCGACGAAGGTCGGCGACATCCTATCCCCCGCGGTTGAACGCATCATCGATCTGGTCGGGAAGATGGTTGGCGGCCTCAACAACTTCATCGACGAACACCCGACGCTCTCCAAGGTGCTGGTGTCGGGCGCGGCCCTCTTCACGGCCGTCGCCGGCGGGATCGGTGGGATTGCCCTCGCGGCATGGGGGATCAGCGGCCCCCTTTCCGTGCTGAAGACGGGGCTCGAGATCCTCGGCGTGGGAAAGTACCTCCCAGACCTGACCAACCTCGGCAAGACGGTACTCCCGTTCGTCAAGGATGCCTTCCTGGTGCTGCTCAACGTCATCCGCGCTCACCCCGTCGGCGCCGTCATCGCCACCCTGGCCGGCGCCGCGGCTCTCATCTACTCCAACTGGGACAAGATCGGCCCGAAGCTGGCTGAGTGGTGGGAATCCCTCAGCAACTGGATCTCGGAGAAGGTCAAGGCCATTGCGGACAAGATCGCCACTCTCAAGCAGGCCTTCGGATTCACCTTCGGGCAAACCGGCGCGCCCGTGGGCGGGACTGGTGTCATCGCTGCCCCTGGGTCGGCGCTGGTCAGCGCCCTTCCCCCGATCCGCACCGCAGGGGCAGGCAGCTTCAGCTACACCAACGCCGCCCAGATCACCATCACGCCACATCCCAGCCAGTCGCCGCAGGACATCGGCCAGGCCGTGAACCGAGCTCTCGATGAGCGGGACCGCCAACGCGCCGTGCAGCGCCGGTCAATTTTTAGCGACACCAACTGATTGCCAGTTCGATGCGCCACATCCACATCCGCCAACCCCGGGCCGGCGATCTGCTGGGCGTCTCCATCAAGGATTTGCTCGACATCGAAATGGGCGCCTTGATCCAGGTTCTCCCCAAGATCACCACCCCACGAATCCGGCGCAGCGAGGCCGAGCAGGCACCGCCCGCCGCATTGATCGCCCTCGGGGCGCGCGTTGCCAACCTGCTCATCGACGGGCTACAGGACGCCCAGCGAACCATGTCCGATGACTCGCTGAGGCTCCCGCCTGCTGTTGAAGAGGCCATGGCCGACATCGCCACCGTGTTTCATTGGCCCATGGCCGACCTGCACGCGCTCACCATTCCCGAATTGCTCACCTGGCACGCCAGGGCACGCGCCCGCGCCTGCCCCGACGAACAGGACTGATGCATTCCGGGCCTTGACGCCCGCAGGATCGAAGCGCATCATCCTTCGCAGCTTCCGAAACAGAGGAAGCCGGGATTGGAACCCCGGAAAGCTCAGGCCTAGAAAGGCCGCGCAAGCGGTTTTTTTACGTCGATTGCATGGTGACGCCTGTTCAATGGCGGGCCGTGTGGGGCAGCCGCAAGGCTGGCCGGACCCTGAGCCCGGTAGTTCCAACCCCGCACGGTTCCGCCGCCCCCATTGGAACGGGAGCAGCGGAGAACAGACCACAAGCTCAGGAGCACCACCATGCGCCAATCCGCCTCGGGCACGCATGCCCACACCCCGGCCCCGGCTGCCACCCCCGCCACCCTCAGCACCGCCGAATTCGCCGCGCTGAACCACGTCAAGCCCAACACCGTACGGCAACGCCTGTGCGACACCGCCAGCTTCTACGGCGTCCGCCCGGTCAAGCTCGCCACCCGCCGCCTGCTGTGGCCCTCGATCATGGTCACCGTCGATGGTCCCGTCGTCTTTCCCGTGGAGGGCGGCCACCATGCTTAAGCCGGCATTCAGCCCTTCCATCGTCCTCCGCTTCCGCCTCTACCGCGCACTGCGTTGCGTCGTCGGCCCCGTGCTCGCCTTCCGACTCACACTGGCCGGGAGGGCGCAAGCATGAACGCACGCGCGCCCCGCCCATTTCTTCAACTCGTGGTCGACAACACGGAAGCGGCTGCCCTACGTGCCCGAAACCTCCAACTCGCCGACGACATCGAAACCATCTCCGATATCGCCCGCGGCGGCCGGATTGGCACCTTCGCGTGGATTATCGTGAGGCCGAACGGAGAGACCGAACAGGGCATTCTCGGAAAACAGGGCACCGACCTAACGGGAGTCCTTCGCGGCGCCAGAAACCTGCAGAAGATCGTTCAGAAACGGATCGACGAAGGCGCCAACGCATCGCAAGGGGCGCGGTTATGAACGCATGCCAATTCACCCCAGGGCCCTGGCGCCGCGTGGGGCACCGGACCATTGCCGCCGGAACGGGCGCCCACAGCGTCACCATCTGCGAGGTCTTCTCGTGGGGAGACTGCACCGAGGCGGACGGAAACGAAGCGCTGATCGCCGTGGCACCGGAACTGCACGCTGCCGCTGCGGCAGTCTTCAGCTTCATCGATGCCGGCTTCCTCACGGTCGGCATTCTGGCCGAAGACAACCTGGAACGCGTTGCAGCCTGTGGCCGTGCTATCGACGCCCTGGCCGCTACACTTACCAAAGCGCGAAGCGCCTCCGGGGGTGCATCATGACGGCGGGGGAACAGCTCATCACCTTCAAGCGCACCGAGCTGGAAACCCTGATCGGAGCAGGCCCCCTCGCCTTTCAGGCCTACGTGCTGCTGCGGTGGTGGATGGACTATCGCACCGGCATCACCGGGCGGCAGCGCCCCATCAGTCTTGCCATGCTCGCCGCCTACTGCGAAACCCACACCCCGCGGGGCGCGGGCCTGCAGATCGAGAAACCCACCGAGAAGAGTATCCGGGGCGCCATTGACCGCCTGGAGCGAACCGGCCTGCTGCACCGGCTCGCCGGAACACGGCTGGCATTCAGCCTTCCCATGGCCGCCGTCGCTTCCGCTCGCCCGATTCAAACCGGGCACGGTGCGGGCACGCGTTCATCCACAGAACCGGGCGGCTCAGAAACCAAGCGGAGAGCAGCTTACAGGCCTATACCTGACATGCAGTTCGCAGCCATCCAACAGCCGAACCGGGCACACATCAAGAATCATGTTTGTGAACGTGTACCGGGCTGGCTTGTGGATAAACTCGCCGCTGCCGGCATCCAGCCCGCCGGCGTACCTTCGGCCATCGACCACCTTGCCGAACTGGCGAACTCACCGGAGCACCTCGAGGACGCCATCCAGCGCGCCCGCCGATTACGCCAACGGGCCGGCAGCATCCAGGCGCTGAACACCGGACTCCTCCGCTCTATCCTGCAGGGGGCCGGGAACCATCCCGGGATCTGGATGAACGCCCTGCCGGCCACCCGGCAACGAGCGAACCGACAACCGCAAATCGACCCGCAAACCCCGCCACGTCCCGGTGAAAGCTGGGATGCGTACCGGCTGCGCCTTCATCGGAGCACGCCGAACGGTGAAGGAACATGCCAGCAAGACAGCCGGTCGCAACTTGAAGGGACGCCCCATGACCAACGATGACGAACCCGCATCGCAAAGCGAGGACACCGCCCAGAGCCTCTCGAAGGAACGAGCCGACGAACTGAAACGCGCCAATACAGCATTGCTTCAATGGATGGCAGAGCAGATCGTCAATGAGCTTATCGAGGAAGCACGGCTGCTGCCAAAGCCGGGCGACGAAGCCCGCGAAAGCCCGGCTACCCCCAAGCTGCAGAAGACGGCGGCTGGGCGCCCCGTGACGACGCCCAGCACGTCACAGCCCATCCATCCAGGCGCGGTCCCACCTCGCTGGAAACCGGAGTCCGAAACCTGAAAAGAGAAAGGGCGGTTGAGCCGAAACTCAACCGCCCTCCTGTCATCAACCGCCTGGTCGAATGAAAACCACCCGCCGAAAGATAAACGACACATCCCGCTAAATCAAGGGGAAAAAGCGTACACAGCGGGTACACAAGCGAAAAATTCGACCTCACAGCAGATCGAAACAAAACTTAATTCACTGTTTTTTCTGAGTTTTCCGAAACAGAGCCGGGGATCTCTACAAGATCCATGATCCTTTCGATTTCAGTCAGCGGAGGCAGCTCGGTCAGGCTTCGCAGCCCGAGGTCCTCCAGGAATTTTCGGGTCGTGGCATACAGGCCCGGCCGACCGGGGGTATCCCGATGACCGACCACATCCACCCACCCTCGCGACTCGAGGGTCTTCAATACATTGGTCGAGACCACCACGCCACGGATGTCCTCGATGTCACCCCGCGTCACAGGCTGCCGGTAGGCGATGATCGCCAGGGTTTCCAGCACCGCGCGGGAATACTTCGGTGGGCGCTCTTCCTTCAGGCGGTCAAGATAAACCTGATACTCGGGCCGGGTCTGGAAACGCCAGCCGCCGGCCGTCTGGATGAGCTCGACGCCCCTGCCCTGCCAGTCGTCGGCCAGTTCGCCCAACAGCCGCCGGATGAAGTCGGGGCCGGGCTCTTCGTCAAAGAGCCGGCGCAGTTCGCTCACCGACAGGGGCGCAGGCGCCGCCAGCAGGGCCGTTTCCAGCACCAGCTTGAAGGCTTCAGTCGATTCCGGCTGCACCATCGGCACGTTTCACATAAATCGGCGCAAAGGCCTCGTTCTGGGTGACCACCACCAGGCGCTCCTTCACCAGCTCGAGGGTGGCGAGAAAGCTCACCACCAGGCTGGGTACGCCCAGGTCGGGGTCGAACAGGGATTCGAACACAACAAAGGTGTCGTCCCGCAGTTTTCGCAGGATCAGCGTCATGTGCTCGCGCACCGACAGCTCTTCCCGCTGGATCGTGTGGTGCCGCTTGAGGCGGCTCTGGCGGGCGATCTTCAGCCACGCCAGTTGCAGGTCGTGCAGGCTCACGGCCGGCAGACGCTCGACGACCTTCTCGGCCACGAACACCCCGACCCACTCGAAATCCCGCTCCACGCGGGGCAGTTCGTCTAGGCGCGCGGCGGCAAGCTTGACCTGTTCGTATTCGAGCAGACGACGCACCAGCTCGGCACGGGGATCGAGTTCCTCGGCTTCTTCGGCCCGCGGCGGCCGGGGCAGCAGCATGCGCGACTTGATCTCCAGCAGCGTCGCGGCCATCAGCAGATAATCGGCAGCGAGCTCGAGATTGTGCTGGCGCATCGCCTCCACGTATTCCAGATACTGCACCGTCAGCGGTGCCATCGGAATGTCGAGGACGTTGATGTTGGCCTTGCGGATCAGGTAGAGCAGCAGGTCGAGCGGGCCTTCGAAGGCATCAAGGAACACCTCCAGCGCATCGGGCGGGATGTACAGATCCTTCGGCAGATCGAAGATCGGCTGGCCGTACATCCGGCCGATGACGGCTTCGATGGGCTCGGCGGGCGGCGCCAGATCGAGCGGCGCCGTCACGGCTGGTCAACCGCCGCGCAGGCTAACACGCCGGACGCAGGGCTCCAAGGCATAAATCCGCGTCCGGCCAATCCCTGAAACATCAGCTGTAGCTCAGGCCCATCGCGTCGCGGACTTCGCGCATGGTTTCCTGGGCGAGCTTGCGGGCCTTGTCGCAGCCGTCGGCCACGATGCTGCGGACCAGGCTCGGGTCGTCGAGATAGGGCTGGGCGCGCTCGCGCATCAGGTCCTGCTCCTTCAGCACCGCGTCGATGACCGGCTGCTTGCACTCGATGCAGCCGATGCCGGCGCTGATACAGCCCTGGGTCACCCACTCGCGGGTCTTGTCGTCGGAGTAGATGACGTGGAACTGCCACACCGGGCACTTCTCCGGATTACCCGGATCGGTGCGCCGCACGCGGGCCGGATCGGTCTGCATGGTGCGGATCTTCTTGCCCAGGGTGTCGGCCTCTTCGCGCAGGAAGATGGTGTTGCCGTAGGACTTGGACATCTTCTGGCCATCGAGGCCCGGCATGCGCGAGGCTTCGGTGAGAAGCGCGCCCGGCTCGACGAGGATCATCTTGCCGCTGCCTTCCAGGTAGCCATACAGGCGCTCGCGGTCGCCCAGCGAGAGGCTCTGGGCCTCTTCGAGCAGCGCCTTGCCGAGGGCCAGGCCCTCTTCGTCGCCGTTCTGCTGGAAGCGGGTGCGGAACTCTTCGTACAGCTTGGCACGCTTGCTGCCGAGCTTCTTGATGGCTTCTTTCGCCTTGTCCTCGAAGCCGGGCTCGCGGCCATACATGTGGTTGAAGCGGCGGGCGAGTTCGCGGGTGAACTCGACGTGGGGCAGCTGGTCCTCGCCCACCGGCACCTTGTCGGCGCGGTAGATCAGGATGTCGGCGCTCATCAGCAGCGGGTACCCGAGGAAACCGTAGGTGGTCAGATCCTTGTGGGAGAGCTTCTCCTGCTGATCCTTGTAGGTGGGCACGCGTTCGAGCCAGCCCTGTGGCGTCATCATGGACATCAGCAGGTGCAGCTCGGCGTGCTCGGGCACGCGGGACTGGATGAAGATGGTTGCCTGGGACGGATCGACGCCGGCGGCCAGCCAGTCGACGATCATCTCCCACACGCTGCCCTCGATGCCCTTCGGGTTGTCGTAGTCGGTCGTCAGGGCGTGCCAGTCGGCGGCGAAGAACAGGCAGGGGTACTCGGACTGCAGCTTGACCCAGTTTTTCAGGACGCCGTGGTAGTGGCCGAGGTGGAGACGCCCGGTGGGGCGCATGCCGGAGAGGACGCGTTCAGCGAACATGGGATGTCAAAGTCCAATAACGGTTGCGAGAGCAAAACGGAAAAGGGCCACCAGCGGCCCGAGGATGTCGCCAAGGATACCGGTTAGCAGCAGGAACAGCAGGATCGGAAAACCATAGGGCTCGATCTGCGCAAACTTGTAGGCCGGGCCCGGCGGGAGCAGGCTCACCGCAATCCGCCCGCCATCAAGCGGCGGCAACGGCACCAGATTGAGGAACATCAGCACGGCGTTGATCTGCATGCCGGCGTCGGCCATCTTGGCCATCGGCAGCGCGTAGGCGTTGTCGGGCATCCCCACCGCCACGCGGAACAGCAGCGCCCAGCCGATGGCCATCACCAGATTGGCGAAGGGACCGGCGGCAGCCACCCACAGCATGTCGGCCTTGGGGTTTCTGAGGCGGCCAAAATTGACCGGCACCGGCTTGGCCCAGCCGAACAGCATCGCCCCGGCGCCCACGAGGCTGC
Organism: uncultured Zoogloea sp.; assembly: GCF_937894855.1. Classification (NCBI taxonomy): domain Bacteria; kingdom Pseudomonadati; phylum Pseudomonadota; class Betaproteobacteria; order Rhodocyclales; family Zoogloeaceae; genus Zoogloea; species uncultured Zoogloea sp. The sequence continues at coordinate 38,971 of NZ_CALAYQ010000048.1, read as the reverse complement.
TGGTGATGAGGATAAGGCCCGGCACGAGGATCGTGCCCACCGGGTCGATGTGGCGGATCGGATTGAGGCTGATCCGGCCGGCGAGCTCGGCGGTGCGATCGCCAAAATGCCGTGCGGCATAGCCATGCGCCGCCTCGTGCAAGGTGATGGCGAACAGCACGGGCAGCGCCCAGATGGTCAGCGTGACGATGAGTTCTTGCATGGAATTGGTCCGAGCGGGGGCACGGATTCTACCAGAGCCGGCCCGCCGGCCCCGCTGAAACCCGGAACTTCTCCAGAGCCGGCAACAACTTACAACCCGAAGGGGGCGAGACTGCCCCGCCCTTCGCGCACCAGCACCGGGCTTCCGCCGGTCAGATCGATGACCGTGGTGGCCTCGCCGCGGCAGGGGCCGGCTTCAATGATGAGATCCACTTCCTTCTCGAGGCGGTCGCGGATGTCTTCCGGATCGGTGAGCGGATGCTCGTCGTCGGGCAGAAGCAGCGTGGAACTCAGCAACGGCTCGCCGAGCTCGGCCAGCAGCGCCGACACCACGGGATGATCCGGCACCCGCAGGCCGATGGTCTTGCGCTTGGGGTGAAGCAGCCGGCGCGGGAGTTCCTTGGTGCCTTCGAGGATGAAGGTGTACGGGCCCGGCGTGGTGGCCTTGAGGAGCCGGTACTGGCTGTTATCCACCCGGGCGTAGGTGGCGATCTCGGACAGATCGCGGCAGATCAGCGTGAAGTGATGCCGCTCATCCACCCCGCGGATGCGGCGGATGCGCGCCAGCAGCGCGTTGTCGCCGGTGTGGCCGCCGAGGGCGTAGGCCGAATCGGTGGGAAAGGCGACGAGACCGCCGCCGCGCATGATCTCCGCCGCCTGCTTGATGAGGCGGGGCTGGGGTTGCTCGGGGTGAAGCGTGAAGAACTGGGCCATGGTGAAGAAACGGGACTTTCAGATCAGACGCGACCACACGGGCGTGAGGTCGGGCGGCAGCGGAGGCGCCCGACCGAGATCGATCGGGCTGTCTTCCGGGCCATGGAAATCGGAGGCGCGGGAGGCCATCAGGCCAAACTTGCGCGCCATCCGCGCAAAGGCGAGCACCTGCCCGCCATCGTGGGCGCCGCAGGCAACCTCGACGGCATCGCCGCCCAGCTCGCGAAACTTGTCAAAGAGGATGTCCATCTCGACATGGGACAACCGGTAGCGGCCCGGGTGGGCAATCACCGCCAGCCCGCCGGCACCCTTGATCCAGCCGACGGCATCCTCCAGCGTCGCCCACACGTGCTCCACATAGCCCGGTTTGCCGCGGGCGAGGTAGTGGAGGAACACGTCGTGCACATTCTTGGCGCAGCCGGCCTCAACCAGAAAACGCGCGAAGTGCGCCCGACTGATGAGTGCCGGGTTGCCGACGTAGCGCAGTGCGCCTTCGAGGGCACCGTGGATGCCGATGCGGTCGAGCTCGGCGGCAATTTTTGCCGCCCGGCCATCACGGCCGCTGCGCACCTGATCGAGCCCGGCGATGAGCGCCGCGTTGGATGGATCAACGCCCAGCCCGACGATGTGCACCGTCTGGTCCAGCCACGACACCGACACCTCGACCCCGGGCACGAATCGCAGCCCCAGCTCGGCCGCGGTGGCGGCAGCCTCGGGCAGACCGAGGAGTTCGTCATGATCGGTGAGGGCGAGCAGATCGACCCCGTTGGCGTGCGCACGGCGAACCACGGCCGCGGGCGCCAGGGTGCCGTCCGAAGCGGTGGAGTGACAGTGAAGATCAGCGTTGACGGCGTTCATGATCCCTTGGACAGCAGAAAATCCTCGATGATCCGGGCGGTCAGGCCCGGCTGGTCGTGATGCAGGTTGTGGCCGCTGTCGGCCACGTCCACTTCACGAAAATCCCGGAAGGCGGCCCGCGCCTCGGCGTGGGCTTCGTCGGTCACGCCAAGCCGGCGGCGCAGGTCGGGCTCAGCCGGCTCGACCCACAGGGTTGGCGCCGTCACCCGTCGCCACGCGGCCAGGGCCTCGGCGCGCCGGTACAGCACGGCGTTCACGCGACGATGGGCCGGATCGCCAGCGAGGCGGATACCGCCCTCCCCGTCCGCCTCGCCCAGGTGCTCGGCGAGAAACGCAGCCTTGTCGGCATCGAGGCGGGGGTTGTCGGCCTGCAGACGGGCGGCCAGCGCGGCACGATCCGGGTAGCGCCGGAAGCCCGCCGGGCGTTCGAGATCATTGAGCCACTTTTCCAGCCGGCCTGGGGCGTTCTCCGGCGGGTTGTCGGCGAGCCCGAAGGCGTCCAGCGCCACCAGCCGGGCAACCCGCGCCGGCCTCACGCCGGCATACAGGCAGGCTACGTTGCCGCCCATGCTGTGACCGACCAGCCGCACCGGATCGACCGGCGAACAGGCGCGCAGGATCGCGTCCAGATCGGCGACGTAATCGGGAAACCAGTAGGCGTCGCCGCCATTCCACTGACTGAGGCCAAAACCACGCCAGTCGGGGGCGATCACATACCAGTCTGCCTCGAGGGCATCGACCACAAACTGGAACGACGCCGAGACGTCCATCCAGCCATGCAGCAGGAACACCTTGGGCGCACCTTCCTCACCCCATTCGCGGAGGTGGTAGCGCAGGCCGCGAACGTCGAGGTGGTGGCTGCGGGAAGGGCGTCGGATAAGGGTCATCCCTAGAAGTTTAGCAGACCCTTGCCGTAGGCCATGCCCGGTGGTAAGGTGCGCGCCGTCGTGTGGGAGAGTGTTCGCGCAGCTGCTGCGAACCGCCGAAGGCGCAACCCCCGGAACCGCTCAGGCAAAAGGACCGCCGACGAATCAACAATCTGGAGAGTGATGCCGCCCGTTATCCGTGCCAGCCACGGCCGGCCGCATCCACCGAAGGGGCACGCAGCCGTCTCGAAGCACCGCTGCAATCTCTCAGGTACAAAGGACAGATGGGGCCGACGCGATTTCCGAATCGCGTCGGCCCCATTGCTTTTCTACACTGGAACGATTGCCCACCGGAGAACACGATGACCCAGCGCACCCCTCTTCACGCCACCCACGTCGCCGCAGGCGCCCGCATGGTCGATTTCGCCGGCTGGGACATGCCGGTGAACTACGGCTCCCAGATCGAGGAACACCACGCCGTCCGCCGCGACGCCGGCATGTTCGACGTCTCCCACATGCTCGCGCTGGATCTCGTCGGCAGTGGCGCCAAGGCCTTCCTGCGCGGCCTGATCGCCAACGACGTGGCCAAGCTCACCGAGCCGGGCAAGGCGCTCTACAGCTGCATGCTCAACCCCGAAGGCGGCGTGATCGACGACCTGATCGTCTATTTCCTCTCCGACACCGAATACCGGGTGGTCGTCAATGCCGGCACCGCCGACAAGGACGTGGCCTGGATGCAGCAGCAGCTCGCCGCCACCGGCCTCGCCGCCACCCTCACGCCCCGCCGTGATCTGGCGATGATCGCCGTCCAGGGCCCGAACGCCCGCGCCAAGACCTGGGCCGCCATCCCGGGCTCCGAAGCCGCCTCGGCCGGCCTCAAGATCTTCCAGGCCGCCGCCTTTGGCGACATGTTCATCGCCCGCACCGGCTACACCGGCGAAGACGGCTTCGAGCTCACCCTGCCGGCCGATCAGGCCGCCGCCACCTGGGACGCCCTCGTCGTCGCCGGCGTCAAGCCCTGCGGCCTCGGTGCCCGCGATACCCTGCGCCTCGAAGCCGGCATGGCCCTCTACGGCAACGACATGGACGAGACCGTCTCGCCGCTCAATGCCGGCCTCGCCTGGACGATCGATTTCAAGGACGCCAGCCGCGACTTCATCGGCAAGGCCGCGCTGCAGGCCAACCCGGCCAGCCAGCAGATCCTCGGCCTCGTGCTCGAAGACAAGGGCGTGCTGCGCGCCCACCAGCATGTCTTCACCGCCCAGGGCGAAGGTGAGACCACCAGCGGCACCTTCTCGCCGACCCTCGAAAAGGCCATCGCCATGGCCCGCCTGCCCCTGGGCGTTGCGCCCGGCGATGCCGTCGAGGTGGACATCCGCGGCAAGCGCCTCAAGGCCCGGGTGGTTAAAGCCTCTTTCGTCCGTAACGGCAAACCCCTAATCTGATGCGTCCCGCATTGCTGCGCCTTCAACCATTCTGACCAAGGAAATCTCACCATGACGACCCCCTCCGAACTGCGCTACACCGAATCCCACGAATGGGTCCGCACCGAAGCTGACGGCACCCTCACCGTGGGCATCACCGACCACGCCCAGCAAGCCCTCGGCGACGTGGTCTTCCTCGAGCTACCCGAAGCCGGCCGCGTCGTCACCGCCGGCGAGAGCATCGCGGTGATCGAATCGGTCAAGGCCGCCTCAGACATCTACGCCCCGGTCGCCGGCGAGATCATCGCCAACAACCAGGAAGCAGTCGACGCGCCGGAATCCGTCAATGCCGACGCCTACGCCGCCTGGCTGTTCAAGATCAAGCCGGCCAACGCCGCCGACGTATCGGCCCTGCTCGACGCCGCCGGCTACGAAGCCGCCATCGGCTAAGTCGCAGCCCGGATCGGGAGCGTGCCCCGGGCGCGCCCCGATCCACCCGCTGCCGCTTGTCATTGCTGTAACCCTTGCCGTAACCCAACCCGAGTTTTCCCCATGTCGAAGACGCTTCTCTCCGCCCCGCTCGCCACGCTCGAACAGGGCGACGACTTCATCCGCCGCCACCTGGGCCCCTGTGCCTCCGAGCTGCCGGCGCTGCTCGCCGCCGTCGGGGTCGACTCCCTCGACACCCTGATCGACCAGACCGTGCCGGCCGGCATCCGCCTGCCCGCGCCGCTGGCCATCGGCGAACCGACGCCCGAGCACGTGGCGCTGGCCCGCCTGAAGGCCATCGCCGGCAAGAACGTGCTGAAGAAGTCCCTCATCGGCATGGGCTACTACGACACCATCACGCCCAAGGTCATCCTGCGCAACGTGATGGAAAACCCGGGCTGGTACACCGCCTACACGCCTTACCAGGCCGAGATCGCCCAGGGCCGCCTCGAAGCCCTGCTGAACTTCCAGCAGATGGTCATCGACCTCACCGGGCTCGAACTCGCCAACGCCTCGCTGCTCGACGAAGCCACCGCCGCCGCCGAAGCCATGGCCATGGCCCGGCGCATCTCCAAGGTCAAGAGCCAGGCCTTCTTCGTCGATGAAGGCGTCTTCCCGCAGACCCTCGACGTGGTGCGCACCCGCGCCGACTACTTCGGCTTCGAGCTGATCGTCGGCCCGTCTGCCGAGGCCGCCCATCACGATGTGTTTGGCGCCCTGCTGCAATACCCCGACGAGCGCGGCGTGGTGGCCGATATCGCCGCCCCGATCGCCGGCCTCAAGGCCAAGGGCGCAGTGGTAGCTGTCGCGTCCGATCTGCTGGCGCTCGTGCTCCTCAAGTCGCCCGGCGCGCTCGGCGCCGACATCGCCCTCGGCTCGGCCCAGCGCTTTGGCGTGCCGCTCGGCTTCGGCGGCCCCCACGCCGCCTTCTTCGCCACCCGCGAAAGCCACGTCCGCTCCATGCCGGGCCGCATCATCGGCGTCTCCAAGGATGCCCGCGGCAAGACTGCCCTGCGCATGACCCTGCAGACCCGCGAGCAGCACATCCGCCGCGAGAAGGCCAACTCCAACATCTGTACGTCCCAGGTGCTGCTGGCCAACATGGCCGGCATGTACGCCGTGTATCACGGCCCGGAAGGCCTGCGCACCATCGCGGCGCGCGTCCATCGCCTCGCCGCCACCCTGGCCGAAGGCCTGGGCCAGGCCGGCTTCGCGCTCGCGTCCGACAGCTTCTTCGACACCATCCAGGTGGAAACCGGCGCCCGCTCCGCCGAGATCTACGCCGCCGCCCAGGCCGCCGGCTTCAACCTGCGCCACGTGGACGGCCACGCCCTCGGCATCGCCATCGACGAGAAGACCACCCGCGACGACATCGCCGCGCTGCTGGCCGCCTTCGGCGCCACGGCCGATGTGACCGCCCTCGACGCCACCGTCGCCGCCCGCGGCGGCAACCTGCCGGCCGAGCTGCTGCGCGACGACGCCATCCTCGCCCACCCGGTGTTCAACACCCACCACACCGAGCACGAGATGCTGCGCTACCTCAAGCGCCTGCAGAACCGCGATCTGGCGCTGGACCACTCGATGATCTCCCTGGGCTCGTGCACCATGAAGCTCAACGCCACCAGCGAGATGATCCCCGTCACCTGGCCCGAGTTCGCCGACATCCACCCGTTTGCCCCAGCCGACCAGACCGCCGGCTACCTCGAGATGATAGAAGGCCTCGCCGCCCAGCTGCGCGAGATCACCGGCTTCGACGCCATCTGCATGCAGCCCAACTCCGGCGCCCAGGGCGAATACGCCGGCCTCGTGGCGATCCGCCGCTACCACACGGCCCGCGGCGACCACCACCGCACCGTGTGCCTGATCCCCAAGTCGGCCCACGGCACCAACCCCGCCACCGCCCAGATGTGCGGCATGGACGTGGTGGTCGTGGCCTGTGACGACAACGGCAACGTCGATCTGGCCGACCTCAAGGCCAAGGCCGAGCAGCACGCCGACAAGCTCGCCGCGCTGATGATCACCTACCCGTCCACCCACGGCGTGTTCGAGGAAGCCATCCGCGAGATCTGCGCGACCGTGCACCAGTACGGCGGCCAGGTTTACATGGACGGCGCCAACATGAACGCCCAGGTCGGCCTCACCTCACCCGCCACCATCGGCGCCGACGTGAGCCACATGAACCTCCACAAGACCTTCTGCATCCCCCACGGCGGCGGCGGCCCGGGCATGGGCCCGATCGGCCTGAAGGCCCACCTCGCACCGTTCATGGCGGATCACGTGGTGGCCGCCACCGGCAGCGAGGATCGCCCCAATGCGGGTCAGGGGGCCGTGTCGGCCGCCCAGTTCGGCTCGGCCAGCATCCTGCCGATCTCGTGGATGTACATCACCATGATGGGTGGCCGCGGCCTCAAGCGCGCCACCGAAGTGGCCATCCTCAACGCCAACTACGTGGCCAGCCAGTTGGCAGCGCACTACCCGGTGCTCTACACCGGCAGCCAGGGCCGCGTCGCCCACGAGTGCATCCTCGACATCCGCCCGATCAAGGCCGCCACCGGCATCTCCGAGGTGGACATCGCCAAGCGCCTGATGGACTACGGCTTCCACGCCCCGACCATGTCCTTCCCGGTGGCCGGCACGATCATGGTCGAGCCCACCGAATCCGAGGACAAGGGCGAACTCGACCGCTTCATCGACGCGATGGTGGCAATCCGTAGCGAGATCCGCGCCATCGAGGAAGGCCGCCTGCCCGCCGACAACAACCCGCTCAAGAACGCGCCCCACACCCAGGCCGACTTCCTGGGCGACTGGGACCGCCCCTACTCCCGCAGCGAAGCCGCCTTCCCGCTGGCGTGGGTCGGCGACAACAAGTTCTGGCCGAGCGTGAACCGCATCGACGATGTCTACGGTGACCGCAACCTGTTCTGTTCCTGCGTGCCGATGGACGAACTGGCCTGATCTGCCAAGGCATAGAAAAGCCCGGGGTCTTCTGGACCTCGGGCTTTTTTACGTCGGTACGGCACGCTTGGCGTGGAGTAGCTCAGGGTGCAAGCAGCGTCTTCACGAAGGCCGCGGGAATCGCGTAGGAGATGCCCGACGGCGAGGTCACAGCCGACTCCTTGCCGCCCTTGATGAACACCATGCTGAGCACGCCCAACACCTCGCCGGAGGTGGCATCGAACATCGGGCTGCCGCTGTTGCCCGGGTAAGAGATGAGATCCAGCTGGATCACCGAGTAGCCCCCCGCCGCCAGACGACGCACGGCCGCGCCATCCAGCTGCTTCGCGGTGGAAACCGGCTGGCCGATCGGGGTGATCGCCGAGACGATGCCCTTGTGGGTCACCGGCACGATGCCGATACTGCCCCCGAGGGGAAAGCCGGTCACGGCCACGTCCTGCCCGTCGCGCACGGAGCTGGAATCCCCCAACCGTAACGCCGGCATCGGCGGCCCGTCGAAACGCAACACCGCCAGATCGTGATCGAGATCGATCGACTCCTTGGTGATCGGCCGGGCCGTGACCCGTCCCGCACCGGATAGTGCCATCACCAGCTTCTCGTCATCGCCCAGATCGGGCATGCCGACCACGTGGGCGTTGGTCACCACCTGATTACCGTTTCCAGCCACAAAACCGGTACCCAGAAACCGGAAACGAGGGTTGCGCGTGGGCGACAGCGTACCGATCGCCACTATCGAGCGCTTGACCGACGCCACGGTATCGGGGAAGTCAGCCCTTGCCGGCGGAGCAACAACGCAGGCGAGCGCCATCACCCCGGACATCAGCGAACGGGAAAATCGGAAACCCATCGGGCTCACCTCACTAATTGACGGCCTTGATCGCAGAGAGCGCAGGCGATGCGTTTACGAGTCGCGCATCGAAGGGATGTTCCGTCCGCGGGAAGAATTCGAGGATGCGTCGGACGTAAGCCTGGGTTTCCTTGTACGGGGGCACGCCCCGATAGCGGTCCACCGCGCCTTCACCGGCGTTATAGCCGGCCACGGCCAGCGCCACATTGCCCCGGTAGTAGGCCAGCAACCAGCGCAGATAGGCAAGCCCGCCCTTGATGTTCTCCACCGGGTCGTAGCTGTCCTTGACGTTGAAACGGCTGGCCGTCTCGGGGATAAGCTGCATCACACCCATCGCGTTCTTGGGCGACAGGGCATTGGAATCGAAATTGGACTCGGTCGTCGCGATGGCCAGCGCCAGCCGCGGCTCGATCGAGAAGCGCGGCGCCAAGGTGGTGATCAGCTCGACCATCTTCTTCTTGCGCTCGGGCAGCGACGCCAGATACTTTCGGGAATCCCAGTTATCGCGGATCGAGAACGCCCACTCGACGCTGTGCGCCTTCAGGCATTCGGGCACCGCGCCGGTGTAGTCGCCGGCAACCCTACGGGCCTTTCCGGCGCCTTCGTGCCCCTTGAACACCGCCATCTCGAACAGCGTCGCGGCGATCCCGTCGTCCCGGGGCACGCCGCGGCCATTCGCGTACATCCAGCCCAGGCTGTACATCGCCTCGGCACTGCCCGAACGGACCGCCTCGCAATACAGCTCGGCCGCCCGTTCGGGATCACGGGGGACGCCTTCACCGTGCTCGAAGGCCAGCGCCTGCTCGACGATCTGCCGGGCATCGGTGGCCTGTGCTTCGAACTTCGGCTCGGCCGCCTGCACGACGCGCGCCCCGCCTGCCAGGCTCGCACCCAGCAGGACGATGGAAAGCAGCTGCTTCACGCGCGTCATGCCCCGGGGCCCGCTTACAGACGCCAAACCTTGGCGCCCGCCGCTTCGATCTCGGCCGGGTCGTAGAAGCTCTTCACGTCGGTGAACACGCCGTTCGGCACCAGCTTGTCGCACAGCTTGGCCACGCCCATCTCGGCGTATTCCTTGTGGGCCACGGCGGCGACGATGGCACCGGCCTTCGGGAGCTTGTCCCAGGCGGTGAGGCTCACGCCGTACTCGTGCTCGGCCTCGGCAGATTCGGCCACCGGGTCATGCACGTGCACCTTGACGCCGTAGCTCTGAAGCTCGCGGATCACGTCGATGACCTTGCTGTTGCGCAGGTCGGGGCAGTTTTCCTTGAAGGTGAGACCCAGCACGATCACGTCGGCGCCCTTGATGTTGAGGCCGTTCTGGATCATGGTCTTGACGGTTTCTTCGGCGACGTACTTGCCCATGCTGTCGTTGATGCGACGGCCAGCCAGGATGACTTGCGGGTGGTAGCCCAGCATGTCGGCCTTGTGGGTCAGGTAGTACGGATCGACGCCGATGCAGTGGCCACCGACCAGGCCCGGACGGAAGGGCAGGAAGTTCCACTTGGTGCCGGCGGCCTTGAGCACTTCGAGGGTGTCGATGCCGATCTTGTGGAAGATCACCGAGAGTTCGTTCATCAGGGCAATGTTGAGGTCGCGCTGGGTGTTTTCGATGACCTTGGCGGCTTCGGCAACCTTGATGGAGCTGGCCGGGTAGACGCCGGCGGTGATCACCGAGGCGTAGGTGTCGGCGACGATCTTCAGCGTCTCGGGCGTGTCGCCGGAGACGACCTTCATGATCTTGGTGACGGTGCGTTCCTTGTCGCCCGGGTTGATCCGCTCGGGGGAGTAGCCGACGTTGAAGTCCTGCTTCCACTTCATGCCCGAGAACTTCTCGAGGATGGGGATGCACACTTCTTCGGTGGCGCCGGGATACACGGTGGATTCGTAGACGACGATCGCGCCCTTCTTCATGTACTTGCCGACGCTCTCGGACGACTTGACCAGCGGGGTGAAGTCCGGCTGGTGGGCGTCATCCACCGGGGTGGGCACGGCGACGATGATGAAGTCGGCTTCGGAGATCACCTTCGGGTCGGTGCTGCAGGTGAGATGCACAGCGGCCTTGAGGTCTTCGGTGGCGACTTCGCCAGTCGGGTCCACGTGGCGGGCGTAGGCGTCGACCTTCTCCTGGTGAAGGTCGAAACCGACGGTTTTCACTTTCTTGCCGAATTCAACGGCGAGGGGCAGGCCAACGTAGCCGAGGCCGATAACTGCAATGGTGGTCATTTCGGAGATCCTGATAACGAATGTGAAGACTTGATCAGAGGGTCGCGCGGATCTTTTCGATCTCGGCGGCAACTGGGGATTTTTCGGGGGCGCTGCGCTGGGCTTCGTCCAGCTCCTTGCGGGCACCGTCCTTGTCGCCGCTCTTGATGAGGGCGCGGGCAAGGTTGATGCGCAGCTGCGGCAGCTTGGGCCCGAGGCTCACGGCCTTCTTCAGCGTCTCGATGCCCTTGGCGGTGTTGCCGCTGTCCATCAGCAGCGTGCCGAGGGTGTCGAGCACCACCGGGCTGTTGGGGGCCAGGGACACGGCCTGCTCGGCCACGCTGACGGCGCTCTTGTCGTTGAGCTTGCCCAGCGCCCACGCCAGGTTGTTGAGCAGCATGGCGTTCTTGGGCGCCATTTCGAGCATCTGGCGATACTGCTGGACGGCCGATTCATACTTCTGCTCGGACAGGCTGCGCTCGGCGAGATACGTGCGGATGACCATATCCTTCGGATTGGCCTTGACCCAATCGGACACCAGCTTCGCGGCTTCCTGCTCCTGGCCTGCGGCCAGCCGCGCGGAATGCACGCGGATCAGCGACTGCGGGCTCTTGTCGCGCTTGAAGGCTTCGGAGTACGGCCCGACGGCATCGGCAGACTTGCCCATGGCGGAGAGGGCCTCGCCTTCGAGCAGGAAACCGACCGACGATTCGCCGTGCTGCTTCTGCACGTCCCTGGCCACTGCGATCGCCGCATCGCCACGCTTGCTCTGGAGCAGCAGCGAGATCAGGCGCTGCTGGGCCTCGACGGCATCGGGCTTGAGCGCCAGTGCCTTGCGAAGGCTCTGTTCGGCACTGGCGAAATCCTTGGCCGCAACCTGCAGGTCGGACATGGCCACCAGCGGCGCTACCGAATTCGGCATGCGGGAGCTCAGCTTGCCGAAGGTCGTGAGGGCCTGCTGGTTCTCGCCGGCGGCCACCTGGGCGCGGGCAAGGAGTTCAAGCAGGGCCGGATCGTCCGGCGAGCCGGCCTGGGCTTCCTGGGCCAGCAGCAGCGCGCGCTTGGTGTCACCCGACTGCGCCAGCATCGCCACCAGCGCGGTGCGGATCGGCAGCGAGGTCGGCACGGCGGTCAGGCCCTTTTCGAGCAGCGCCTGGATGTCCTTGTTCTGACCACCGGTCATGGCCTGGAGTTCGGCGTACTGCATATAGCCCTGGGCCACCTTCGGGTTGGCGGCAACGAAGGTCTCGAAGCGCTTGCGGGCCGCATCGATGTTCTTGTCGGCCATGTCGAGGCGGGCAAGGTTGCTCACCGCCGGCAGGAAGTCCGGACGCAGTTCGAGGGCCTTCTCGAAGGCCTTGCGGGCACCAGCCGTATCCTTGCTGGCGAGCAGCACGCCGCCCTTCATGTTGTAGGTGACGGGATCGTTCGGCTTCTTCTTCTCGAGGGTCTGAACTGCGGCAACCGCCTTGGCCACTTCGTTGCGGCGCAGGTGGGCCATGATCAGGGTGATGTCGGCCTGGATGTTGTCCGGATCGAGGGCAGACGCGGCTTCCAGATCCTGGAAGGCCTGGTCGGCTTCGCCGCCGACAAGGCGCGAGACGCCGAGACGGGTGCGGTACTGGGCGTTCTTCGGATCAGCCTGGGTGGCGCGCTGGAAATATTGCTCGGAACGGTTGAAGTCACCGTTCATCGCATAGACCTGACCGGCGAGGTTGAGCACGGCCACGTCCTCGACCTTGTCCTTCAGCAGCGGCTGGAGCGCTTCGAGGGCGCGGGACGGCTCACGCGTGCCGATGTAGGCGGTCACGAGCAGGCGGCGGGCCATCTGCAGATTGGGGGCGCGCTCGATGACCTTCTTGGCGTTTTCCTGGGCCTGGACGAAATCCTGGCGCTGCAGTTGCAGGGTGGTCGCCAGCAGGAGAGCCGGGATGTAGTCGGGGGCCACGCGCAGCACCTGCTGCACGCCGTCGTAGGCTTCCTTCGCCTTGCCGCTGCGCAGATTGATGTAGGACTGCAGATAGACCGCCATCGGGTGACCGCCGAGGGCCTTGCGCATCTCGGTCACCTTGGCCTGGGCCAGGTCGACCTTGTTCTGGCGCAGCAGCACCGAGATGAGGTTCTGGTAAGCACCCACATCGGTGGGCTTGGCGGCAATCACCGCCTCGAAGGCCGGAATCGCTTCTTCAACGCGGCCCATGGTCAGCAGCAGGTCACCGCGCAGGGAGTGGGCTTCAGGCAGGGTCGGCGCATCCTTCAGCACCGCATCCACATCGGCCAGCGCGCCGTCGAAGTCGCGGCCGATCGCCCGCAGGCGGGCCAGGCCCACACGGGCAAGCGGGTAGTTGGCCGATTCGCGCAGGGCCGAATTGAAGGCTTCGCGGGCCTCGTCGATCTTGCCCTTGCCGATCAGGTTGGTGCCCTGCATGGTGAAGATGGCAGCCCGACTCTCGGGCTTCTCGAGCCGACGGTTGGCGAGCTCGGTGGCGATCTTGTCACCCTGGCCGGTGGCGACCAGCGCCTTGGCCAGCAGCGGCACGACTTCATCGGGCGAATAGCCGGCATCCAGCGCGCGGCTCAGTTCCTTTTCGGCACCGGCGTAGTCGCCCTGCTCGTAGTTGATCTTGCCCAGCAGGAAACGGGCTTCGCCGAGGTTGGCATCTTTCTGGAGCGCGTTCTTGAGCTGGATCGACGCCGCGTTACGATCGTTCTTGGCGATGTATTCCTTGGCGGACGTGACCATGGATTCGGTACTTGCACCGCATGCAGCCAGAAGGAAGGCGCAAAGGGTGCTGATGGCAGCATTCCGCACGGTACGGCGTTGATTTTGAACACGCATTAGCATGGTTCCTTGAGTCACGTTGAAGTCTCTTTCTTGATTCCGAACCGGTTCATCAGATCGTAGAGCGTCGGACGGCTGATTCCCAGCACCTCCGCCGCCCTGGCCACGTTGCCATTGACCCGGGCCATCACCCTGACCACCGCACGTCGTTCGGCTTCCTCGCGGACGACACGCAGGTTGAGGGCTTCCAGTTCTTCGTCGGGATTGACGTCAAGGCCGATGTCCTCGGCCGTGATGCAGTTGCCGTCGGCCATGATGACCGCGCGCTTGATCGCGTTCTCGAGCTCTCGGATGTTACCCGGCCAGCGATGGGTTTCGATGCTGTGGACGGCGTCGTCCGTGAGGGTCATCGCACCACGCCCGTGATCGCCCGCAAAACGCTGGACGAAGGCATGAGCCAGCAGCACTGCATCGCCGTCCCGGTCGCGCAGGGCCGGGATATCGACCACGATCTCGGCGAGGCGGTAGTAAAGGTCTTCCCGGAAACGGCCGGCCTGGATCAGGCCCTTCACGTCCTGGTGGGTGGCGCAGATGATGCGCACATCCACGGGGATTTCCTCGCGTCCGCCGATGCGCTCGATCACCCGCTCCTGCAGGAAACGCAGCAGCTTGGCCTGCAGCGGCATCGGCAGATCGCCGATTTCGTCGAGGAACAGCGTGCCCTTGTTGGCCACTTCGATCTTGCCGAGGGTCTGCTTGACCGCGCCGGTGAAGGCGCCCTTCTCGTAGCCGAAGAGTTCGGATTCGAGGAGGTTTTCGGGAATCGCCGCACAGTTGATCGCCACGAAGCGCTCGTTGCGCCGGGGCGACAGCTCATGCAGGCCGCGGGCCAGCACTTCCTTGCCGGTTCCGCTTTCTCCCAGCAGCATGGCCGTGACGTTGGCGGAAGCCACGCGCTCGATGAGGCGGCACACCTTGAGCATGCCCGCGTCGCGGGTGATGAGACCCGACAGGGCGCTGCCCTGCTGGATCTTCAGGCGGCGGTTGTCCTGCTGCAGATCGTAGAGGCGCAGCGCGCGATCGAGGGTGAGCGCCAGCAGCTCGGGCTCGAAGGGCTTGGCGAAGAAATCGTAGGCACCCATGCCCACCGCACGCACGGCGTTCTCGCGGTCGTGCTGCCCGGTGAGGACAACCACCTTGGTGTCGGGGGCCAGCGCGAGGATTTCGCCCAGCAGCTTGAAGCCTTCCGTCACGTCGTCCGGCGCGGGCGGCAGACCCAGGTCCATCGTCACGACGGCAGGTTCGTAGCGCCTCAGCTGCGCAATGGCCTCTTCACGATTGTTGGCAACCACCGTCTCGTACTGATCGAAGGCCCAGCGCATCTGTTTCTGAAGCGCCGGATCATCCTCGACGATCAGCAAAGTCCTGCGTTTATCAGTCATATCCCTATTCTGCTACCGCTTTGTTACCGGCATTCTGAGCGTTCGCGGCAATGGGCAACCTGATCTCGAAGCAGGTTCCGACACCCACCTCGCTCTGAACGGTCAGATTGCCACCCAGTTCCTGAACATATTGGTGCGCCTCGTAGGCGCCAATCCCCATTCCGCTCGCCTTCGTTGTCTGGAATGGCTTGAAAAGCTGGTCCCGGATGAATGCGGTCGACATGCCCGACCCGGTATCCCGAACGGTGATGCACGCCTGATTACCCTCCTGGGATAGCCGTACTGACACACTACCATGCTCCAAAGTAGCGTCTAGGGCATTTTGCACGATATGCCCAAGGATACGTTCGAGTCGTTCGGAATGCGCAAAAACTGCCAGCTCCGGCGCCCCTTCCTCAAAGGTGGGGCACGGACGGAACATCCTTTTCGACTGGACGATGTGCTCGAGCAACCCCTTCAGCAAGACCGGCTTGCGCTGGTTGATCGGGGTCTTTTCCATCAGCTGGGCCATCAGCCCACGCATCCGCGATTCCACATGCCGGACGGTGTCGAGCATGTCGGCCTGGAACTCCGGATTGTCCTTGTGTCGCTCGGCATTGCGAAGCATCAGCGACATCTGTGCAACAAGATTCTTCAGATCATGGACCACAAAGGCCGACATCCGGTTGAAGGCGTCGAACTTCTGGGCCTCGAGCAGGGCTTCGGTAGCCTGCATCCGGGCAAAATAGCTGGCGGCCTGCCGGCCCGCCATCTTGAGCAGATCCAGGACTTCCCAGTTCACATCCACCGGCGTGCGCGGGGTCAGCAGCACCACAAAGCCCACCAGCACGCCCGACGAGATCAGCGGCACGATCAGCCACATGTCGGCGAGCTCGGACGCCCACTCGGGCAGCGGCGCCGTCACATCCGGCGAGAAACCGCTGCGGGCCTCCTGCAGATTGACGATCCACTCGCGCTCCAGCATGAAGCGGGCAAAATCGGAATCCTCCCGCTCCTGCAGGCCATAGTGCGGCATGTTGAGCCGCGCCTGCTGGCTGAAGCAGCCGTTGGCATCCCGCAGCCACACGCCACCACCCGGGCTCTCGACCAGATCGGCCAGCGCCTTGACCACCGATTCGCCGAGGCTGAGCCCGTCCCCCGCCACCGACAGGGCCTGGGTCACGCCCAGCCATTCGGTGCGGTAGTCGTACCGGTAGGCGAAGAAATGCTTGGCGAGGAACACCCGCAGCCGGGCCCGGAAGGCCCCGGAGAAGAACACCACCCCCAGGAACAGCACGCCACCAAACAGCAGCGCCAGCTGCAGCGCCTCGCCCCACTCGCCACCGAAGTAGCGCATGTAGTAGCCGGCGCCGGCGATGATCAGCAGGTACAGGCCCGACCCGGCTAGCGCGGTGGAATGGAACACCACGTGCCGCGAGACCGAGATCCGGAAGGTCCATTCCGGATTGCGCGACGCCGATACCGCCACCAGCGGCAGCGCCAGGGCGTGAGCAAAGCCGCGTACCCCCCAGATCACCGGGTGGATGCGGCTGAACAGCAGCATTTCGGAGTACAGGTAGACGTCAAAGGCGAACAGCCCGCCCAGCGCCAGCACCAGCGGCTTGACGCCCCAGCGGGAGCGCTCGATGACCGCCCGGTAGAAGAGTTCCAGCAGCACCAGGCCGAACACCGCAGTCATCAGCGCCGTGGCGGCCCAGGTGCGCAGCGGCGTGCCGTACAGCGGCACACCCAGGGTGAAGCAGATGACGCCGATCGCCCCGAGGCTGACGATGGCCAGCATGCCCGGCTTGGGCCACGCCGGCAGCCCGGAGTCGGGCCCGTCGCCCGAGGCCTGGGAGAGCATGCTCAGGAGGAAGCCGAACCACGCCCCCATGCGCAGCACATCGAGCAGATTGGCCAGCTGGAACATCCAGACCCAGCCCGAGGTGGAAAACACCCAGTTCGCCACCGCCCACAGGGCACTGGCCACCACCGCCGCGATCAGCAGGATGCCCTGCCGGCCCCTGCGCCAAGCCACGCCGAGGTAAAGCGCAAACAGCCCGTGCAGCACCGCAGCAAAGGCGTAGCTCCACGCCGAGACCTGCGAAAGGATTGATTCCATCGAGCCTCAATAAAAGCAGACGCTCCCGGCAAGGGGAGCGTCCTGGGTTCAGACCATCCCCTGCCGGGGAACGCGACGCCTGAATGTTTTAGTGTGCACCGTCTCCGGTCAGGACAACCCGCACCGTCTCGAACAGGACCACGGTATCGAGGAACAGGGTGTGATTCTTGACGTAGTACAGATCGTACTGCAGCTTGTTGATCGCATCATCCACCGACGAACCGTACTGGTAGCGGACCTGAGCCCAGCCAGTCACGCCCGGCTTGACGCAGTGGCGGACGGCGTAGAAGGGAATGTCGCGGGTGAGCTGATCGACAAAGAAGGGACGCTCCGGACGCGGGCCGACGAGACTCATGTCGCCCTTCAGCACATTGAACAGCTGCGGCAGTTCATCAATGCGGCACTTGCGGATGAAACGGCCGACGCGGGTCACGCGGTCATCGTTGGCGGTCGCCCAGCGGGGCTTGCCGTCACGCTCGGCATCCCGGCGCATGCTGCGGAACTTGGTCACCTTGAAGAGGCGGCCACCCAGGCCGACACGCTCCTGGCGGTAGAACACCGGCGCGCCGTCCTCGATCACGATCAGGAGCGCCGCAAGCACCATCACCGGCGCAGCAAGCACCAGCAGGAGCAGCGACACGAAGATGTCGAACACGCGCTTGACCAGCGTGCGGCCCCAGCCCTGACGGAAGCCTTCGCCGTAGATCAGCCAGCTGGCACGCAGGGAATCGATGCGCACCTGACCACGCACACGCTCGAAGAAGCTGGAGAGGTCGAGCACCTTGATGCCGGCCATCTTGCAGTCGAGCAGCTCACGCAGCGGAATGGCACCACCGCGACGCTCCTTGACCGCCACGATGATTTCATTGACGCGCAGGTGATTGGCCGCGGCAAGCAGGTTGCCATCGAAATGGATGACCCGCTTCGGATCGATGCGAATCTCGTCGCCGGCGCCGGCAGGGTAGAAACCCACCACCTGAAGGCTGGAGTTGGCGGGATGGGTCAGCGCATGCTCGACGGCTGCGGCGTCAGA
The DNA here is from genome assembly GCF_937894855.1 of uncultured Zoogloea sp. Lineage (NCBI taxonomy): Bacteria > Pseudomonadati > Pseudomonadota > Betaproteobacteria > Rhodocyclales > Zoogloeaceae > Zoogloea > uncultured Zoogloea sp. The sequence continues at coordinate 21,054 of NZ_CALAYQ010000048.1, read as the reverse complement.
CCCGGTCCCGATCACCATGATACGTTTCACAAAAACCCCTGCACCCGTCCGCCGGGCAGTGAAACCACGGACGGCGACCACGAAACCAAGAAGGGCGATCACGTTGAGTTCAAGCGCCTCATGTGCGAACTCGCCCCACGGAAGGACCTGAAATATACCGTAAGCCACGGGAACGCTCAGCACGATCGACATGCCGACACGCATCAGGGTCTGCCGGAAATCCGAGCCGAAACCCGCCCGATACAGGCCAAGGGCGCCGTTCAGGATCATCATGGTCACCGCGAAGGCAAAGGCCGACGGCACCACAGTCGCCACCAGGCCACCATCCACCCGGGCCTGCAGCACGAACACGACAACCACCGCCACAAAGAGCAACAAGGCGTCAAAGACCAGTCGCTGGATCGTGCTGGACGGAACGTAATGATTGAAGAGTTTGAGCATTCTGAGCACCGGCCGCCCTTGAAGGACAGCCTCCCATGCAAATTTGATCAAGCCGAGTGGCGGACAACTCAACCACAAGCCCCTACGAAAACCGCTTTTCCGAGCGGCCAGGAACGGCTACCGGACATGCCAGGCACGCGACGCATACTTGCAAAATGCGTGAAAATTCGTGCAGTCGAACGATAGCGCTTAAGTACCCTGCCTCCTGTGATGCCCGTCACAAGGGGGATGACTTCGCCGACCCGACGTTCTACCACAACAAAATATCACCATCGAGACACCCGCCCGATTTACGGTCGGAAACACATCCAAAATGAACCGGCCGGCAACGGCAGACAAGGCAGCGTCCCGCGCTTCCTCGCCCGACGACCCGGACCGGTTTCTGGCCGACGTTAAAGCCTGTCAGCACCAATTATTATAACGTCGTAATGCCCGCTTTAGGTACTCTGCCAGTTGTCTAAAATTGTCAAAGCTCGACCTGCGTACCGAACTCGACCACCCGGTTGGGCGGGATGCTGAAGAAGTCGGCGGCGCTGTGGGCGTTCCGGAACATCAGGATGAACAGCCGGTCCCGCCACAGGGTGAGCGGCGAGGTCTTGCGCGGAATCAGCGTCTCCCGTCCAAGAAAGAACGAGGACTCCATCAGCTCGAAGGGCAAGCCCTGATCGGCGCACATCGCCAGCGCCGCCGGAATGTCCGGGTCGTCCTTGAAGCCGTAGCGCACGAACACCCGATAGAAGCCGAAATCGAGCTCCTCCACCCGCACCCGCTCGCACACAGGCACGCACGGGATGTCCTCGGTCACCACATTCACCAGCACCACCCGGGCGTGCAGCACCTTGTTGTGGAGCAGATTGTGGAGGAGCGCCCGGGGCACGCCGTCCGGCGCGGTGGTCATGAACACGCCGGTGCCTGGCACGCGCAACGGGATATCGTGGAACATCGACTGGATGAACAGGGCCAGCGGCATGGTGTCCTGGCGCATCCGTTCAGCCAGCGCCTCGCGGCCGCGCTTCCAGGTCATCAGCAGCCCGTGCACGCCCAGGCCCATCGCCAGCGGAAACCACCCACCGTCGAAGATCTTCACGCTGTTGGCGCTGAAGAACGCAAAGTCGACGATGAAGAACAGGATCAGGAAGCTCACCGACGCCAGCCAGCCCCAGCGCCACAGGGCCCGCACCACCACGAAGGCGAGCAGGGTGTCGATCATCATCGTGAGCGTCACCGCGATGCCGTAGGCCGACGCCAGCGCGCTCGACGAATGGAAGCTGATCACCAGCGCCACCACCGCCCCCAGCAGCATCCAGTTCACGTTGGGCACGTAGATCTGGCCAATCTCCCGCTCGGAGGTGTGGATCACGTGCATCCGCGGGGAGTAGCCCAGCTGGATCGCCTGCTTGGTGAGGGAGAAGGCGCCGGAGATCACCGCCTGGGACGCGATGATCGTCGCCAGCGTGGCGAGGCCCACCATCGGCAGGATCAGCGCGTCGGGCACCAGATTGTAGAAGGGGTTCTTGACCGCAGTCGGGTCGTCGAGGATCAGCGCGCCCTGCCCCAGGTAATTGAGATACAGCGCCGGAAACACATAGCCGAACCACGCCATCTTGATAGGCCGGCGCCCGAAGTGGCCCATGTCGGCATACAGCGCCTCGCCGCCGGTGATCGCCAGCACCACCGCCCCCAGCGCCAGAAAACCGTGCCACTGGTTGTTGGCGAAGAAATCCATCGCATAGACCGGATTGATCGCCCGCAGCACGTCCGGATGGCGGGTGATGTTGACCGCCCCGAGCACCCCGAGGGTGGTGAACCAGAACAGCATCACCGGCCCGAAAACCGCCCCGACCTTGGCCGTGCCCTTGCGCTGGATCAAGAACAGCCCGGTGAGCACCGCCAGGGAGATCGGCAACACGTAGGGCCGGAAAGCTGGCGTGGCCACTTCAAGGCCCTCGACCGCGGAGAGCACCGAGATCGCCGGCGTGATCACCCCGTCGCCATAGAACAGCGCCGCCCCGAACAAGCCCAGCGCCGCCATGCCCGCCCCCAGCCGGGGCGAGTTGTTGGTGCGCAGGGCCAGCGAGGTGAGCGCCATGATGCCGCCCTCGCCCCGGTTGTCGGCCCGCATGATGAACACCACGTACTTGAGCGACACCACGATGGTCAGCGCCCAGAAGACCAGCGACAGGATCCCGATCACGTTGTCCGGCGTCACCGGCACCGCGTGGGGGCCGTTGAAGACTTCCTTCATTGTGTACAGGGGGCTCGTGCCGATGTCCCCGAATACAACACCCATCGCCGCCAGCGCAACGGGCAACACCTGCTCCGGCTTTGCGTGGGTGTTTTGTCCTTCAGCAAGCACCGTGGACATCCAGACCTCCAGAATCTGCACGGGCCCGCCAGTCATGCGCGGGCGCCAAATCCATCAGCAGAGGCTGGTCGCCTCCGCGCGGACCGCGATACTACCGCATTGCAGCATTTGCGGGCGCCCTCCTTCGGGCACGGTATCTGCATGGTTCCGGGGGGCACGGAACGTCCCATACCCATCCGAGCAGTTACAATGCAGCGATTGGCTGCCAGACACCCGCCTACCGTACTCAAACCAACCTGATGCGCATCGCACCCGGCATCCGCCCGCAACTGGGCATCGCCCTCGCCTACACGGTCTGCGGGCTCATCGCACTTCACCTCGCCATCCCGCCGGGCTACGTGGCGCCGCTGTTCCCGGCCGCCGGGGTCGCGCTCGCGGCGATGCTCATCTACGGCTACGGCATCTGGCCGGCAATTTTTGCCGGCTCGGTCATCACCAACATCTACGCGGGCTTTCATGCCGGGCTGCCCGACCGCAGCCTGCTGCTGCCGCTTTACGTTGGCGCCGGCGCCTCGCTCCAGGCGATAGCGGGCACATTCATGGCCCGGCGCTGGATCCGCTTTCCGATCACCCTCGACACCGCGGATTCCATCGTCCGCCTGCTGTTTGCCGCCGCGCCCCTGAGCTGCCTCGTGGGCGCCACCATCGGCGTGACCGCGCTCGTCGTGCTGGGCGGGTTGCCCCCGGCTGAAGCCCCCTTCAGCTGGTGGAACTGGTGGGCCGGCGACGCCATCGGAATCCTCATCGCCGCGCCGCTCACCTTCGTCTTCATCGGCACCCCGCGCAACGAGTGGGCGCCGCGCCGGCTGCCCATCGCCCTGCCGCTGGGCATCGCCCTCGTCCTGCTGGTGGGGCTCGAGATCCAGGTCGCCCGGTGGGAACAACAGCGCCTGCAATCCCGCTTCGAGCGCGACGCCAGCCACCTCGCCAGCCTCGTCCGCACGCGCTTTGCCGACTACCTGGACGTACTCCAGGCCAGCGAGCGCGTGATGGTGGCCTCCCCCGCCATCGATACGCCCACCTTCGAGCAGTTCTCGTCCACCTGGCTGTCCCGCTATCCGGGCATCCAGGCCATCGGCTGGATTGCCCTCACCCCCGCTGCCGCGGTTCCCGCCCTTGAACGCAGCGCCCGCACCTCGCCTGCCACCGCGGATTTCCGGGTTGTCGACCGGGACGGCCACAACCAGCTGGTCCCCCTCGCCCCGCGGGACGAATACTTCGTCATCCGCCACATCGCCCCGCTCAACCGCAACCGCCGCGCCCTGGGCGTCAACGTCAGCTCGATCCCCAACTCCTTCGACGCCGTCCAGCGCACCGTAGCCAGCGGCACCGCCGCCGCCACCCGCGCCTTCGAACTCACCCAGGAAACCGAGCACAAGCTCGGCGTGGTGATCTACCAGCGCACCCTCGCCCCCGGCAGCACGCTCCAGACCCCGCCGGCCGGCCTCGTGTTCGTCGCCCTGCGGCTCGAAGAGGCGGTCGAGAGCGTCCTCAGCCAGCAACCGGTGCCCGGGGTGGGCTACTGCCTCGAAGAAGTGACCATCGCCCAGCCCCGCGGCAAGCGCCTTGCCGGCCTTGCCCAGTGCCCCTCGGTGGGCCAGGCCGGCCCCGGCGGCATCCACACCTGGCAGGAAACCTTCGACTTCGCCGGCCAGACCTGGCGCCTCGGCTTTGCCCCCACACCGGCCTACGCCGCGCTCAACCGCGGCTGGGAAACCTGGACCCTGATCGCCATCGGCCTCGTGTCCACCGGCCTCCTCGGCGCCTTCCTCCTCGCCACCACCGGGCGCGCCCGGCGCATCGAGGAAATGGTGGGCCAGCGCACCAGCGAGCTCGCCGACACCAGCCGGCGCCTCCAAGCCCAGCAGGCCATCCTCACCCACGCCGAGCGCATCGCCCGCCTCGGTTCATGGGAGGCCGACCCCATCACCGGCGCCAGCCACTGGTCGGCCGAGCTCTACCGGGTGCTCGGCATCCCCGCCGAGTGCGACAGCCAGCTCGGCGCCCTGCTCGACGCCGTGCTCCCGTCCGACCGCTCCACCCTTCGCGATGCCCTCAACCGGGTGGCCAACGGCCAGCCCAACGCCAGCCTCGACGTGCGCCTGCCCCCCGAAAACGGCGAGAGCCGCACCGTCCATTTCACCATCGAGGCCACCCCCAACCCCGCCGGTGGCACCCTGCTGCGGGGCACCGTGCAGGACGTCACCGCCAGCCGTGCCGCCGAAGCCCACATCCACTACCTGGCCCACTACGACACCCTCACCGGCCTGCCCAACCGCACCCTGTGGATCAACCGCGCCGAACAGGCCCTCGCCTTCGCCCGCCGCAACCAGCTGCGCCTGGGCGTGCTGTTCCTCGATCTGGACAACTTCAAGACCATCATCGACACCCTCGGCCACCCGGTGGGCGACCGCCTGCTCTCGGCCGTGGCCAAGCGGCTCTCCGGCAGCCTGCGCGACGAGGACATCCTGGCCCGCATCGGCGGCGACGAATTCGTCGTGCTGCTGCCCCAGCTCGGCCGCCCCGACGACGCCGCCACCGTTGCCCGCAAGCTCATCGCCAGCCTCAACGCCCCCTTCCACGTGGGCAACCAGGATCTCGTCACCTCCACCAGCGTGGGCATCGCCCTCTACCCCGGAAACGGCGCCGACATCAACACCCTGCTCAAGCACGCCGACACCGCCATGTACGACGCCAAGAGCGAAGGCCGCAACGACTTCCGCTTCTTCACGCCCGACATGAACAGCCGCGCCTACGCCCGGCTCAAGCTCGAAAACGCCCTGCGCCGCGCCCTCGATCGCAACGAGCTGATCCTCGAATACCAGCCCCAGTGGCAGATGCCCGGCCAGACCCTCGTCGGCGTCGAGGCCCTGGTGCGCTGGAACCACCCCGACCGCGGCCGCGTCTCGCCCCACGAGTTCATCCCCATCGCCGAGGAGACCGGACTCATCCAGCCCCTGGGCGACTGGGTGCTGCGCGAAGCCTGCCGCCAGCAGGCCGAATGGCAGGTCCTGGCCCAGCGCACCGGCCACACCTGCCCGGTGGTCGCCATCAACATCTCGGCCCTGCAGTTCCGCAAACCGGATTTCCTCGCGCGGGTCCGCCAGATCATCGCCGACAGCGGCGCCACCCCCGACCGGCTGGAGCTCGAACTCACCGAGAGCGCCCTGATGCAGCCCACCCCCGAGATCGAAGCCCAGCTCGCCGCCCTGCGCGCCATGGGCATCGGCCTCGCGCTCGACGACTTCGGCACCGGCTACTCCAGCCTCGCCTACCTCAAGCGCCTGCCCCTCACCCACCTCAAGATCGACCGCTCCTTCGTGCGCGACCTCCCCGGCGACGCCGAAGACGCCGCCATCGCCGCCGCCACCCTCTCCATCGCCCGCGACCTGGGCCTCAAGGTCATCGCCGAAGGCGTCGAGACCGAAGCCCAGCGGGATTTCCTCCTCGAGCGCCAGTGCAGCGTGATGCAGGGCTTCCTGTTCGCCCGCCCGCTGCCGGCCGAAGCAATCGCGCAGCTACTCGCCGCCGGCTCAACCGCCCAGCAGACGGCGGGCCAGTAGCGATTGCATGTCGCGGCGCCCGTCGATGATCAAATGAATGATGACCTCGCTGCCAGTGACGCGGTAGATCACGCGGTAGGGCTTGAAGAAGGTCTGGCGGAATTCCTTGATACCGAGGCCCAGCAATTCCCTCGGATGACTGCCACGCTCGGGTGATATCGCCAAACTCTCCACCACGTCCATCAGCGCATCCAGCACGTAATTGGCGTTCGCCACGCAGTCAAACTCGGCGATGTAGTCGTGGATGGACTCCAGGTCGCGCTCTGCCCCTTCCGTAAGCAGAACATCGAACCGGGCCGGTGCGCCAGCCATCAGGCCGAGGTCCGCTTGGCGCGCAGGCGGGCGACGACATCGGCCACCGGCTTGACCTTGCCAGCCGCCACCTCCTGGGTGCCCAGGGCCAGTATCTTGAGCAGGGCCAGGGTTTCCTGGGTCTCTTCGAATGAAGCGACGTCCTGCAGAACCGCCTTGGCTTCGCCATTCTGGGTGATGACCAGGGGTTCCCGCTGTTCGGCAAGCTGTGTCAAGACCTCGGCGGCATTGGCCTTGAGATAGCTGATTGGCTTGACTTGAGATGAATAGCGCATGACCGTACCTCGAAAACCAAAGGACTGAATATAGTCTTTTAACAGTCGCCCAACAAGCGCGCCGAATGGGCCCCGGAAACTGCCGCAACCACGCGGCTCACCGCTGCCCTGCCTACCCCTCCCCCCCCATCCGGATCCGCGCCATCGCCACCGACGCGGCAGCGGTACGGTTTTCGACGCCGAGCTTGGCGAAGACGTGTTCCAGGTGCTTGTTCACCGTGCGTGGGCTGGAGCCCAGGATCTCGCCGATGTCGGGGCTGGTCTTGCCCTTGATGACCCAGTAGAGCACCTCGGCCTCGCGGGTGGTGAGGCGGAAGGCGGCCTGCAGGGCTTCGATCACCGCGGTGTCGGATTCCTCGCGCAGGGCCAGCAGCCATTCGTCCTCGCCGGCCCGCTCGTGGAGGGTGAACACCAGCCGCTTGGCGCCGCTGCTGATGGTGAGCGGCGGAAAGGCGTGGCCGTCCCGGCGGGCCTTGGCGGACTCGGCGATCCAGGCGCGCACGGCCTGGGGGGCGTTGTCGTCGTCGCTGCCGAAGTATTCGCCCAGCAGCTTGCGGGCGAGCGGCGTCTGCCACACCAGCCGGCCGGTCTCGGGCTGCACCGCCAGGGTGGCCTGGCCGAAGGCATCCAGCGCGCTGCGGGCCTGGCGCATCAGGCGGGCGCTCTGCATGTGGGCGGCAATGCGGGCCAGCACCTCCTGGGGGCGGATCGGCTTGGTGACGTAATCGGCGCCGCCGGCGTCGAAGGCGGCCACCACGTGCTCGGTCTCGGTGAGGCCGGTCATGAACACGATGGGGATGTGCTGGGTGGTGAAATCCGCCTTCAGCCGCCGCGCCACCTCGAAGCCGTCCATGCCGGGCATCACCGCGTCGAGGAGGATCACGTCCGGCACGCTGTTGTGGGCGCGCTGCAGCGCCGATTCGCCGTTGGTGGCGACGAGCACGGTGTAGCCGGCCTCGTCGAGGGCGTCGTGGAGCAGCGAGAGGTTCTCGGGGATGTCGTCAACGATCAGCACGAGATCGGAGTTGAGCCGGTCGAAATCAGGCATGGCGGGCTTTGTCCAGCAGGGGCGGAATGGCGTCGAGGCGGAAGTTGCGGGTGAGCTCGCGCAGCTCGGCCACAAAAGGCGCGTAGGCGGCGTCGAGGGCCTCGATCTCGTCGAGGCGGCGCAGGATGCCCTTCACGTAGCCCATCTCGACCTGCTCGGCCAGATCGACGATCACCTCGGGCGGCGGATAGACCATGTCGACAGGCAGCGCCGGGGGCGGCTCGGGCTGGTTGGGCTCGAGCCAATCGAGCGACAGGCGCCGGCCGATCCAGTCGATCAGCTCGACCACCTGCACGGGCTTGAGGAAGAAATCGTTGCTGCCGATGGCGAGGTCGTTGTCGTCGGAATGCAGGCCGCGCTCGTAGGCGTTGGCCGAGATGATCGCCACCGGCACCGCGGCCATCTCGGCACCGCCCTCGCCCGCGCGGATGCGCCGCACGACCTCCCAGCCGTCCATGCCGGGCATCGCCAGATCCATGAACACCAGATCGGGCTTGAAGCGCGGCAGCACCCGCAGGCATTCGTGGCCGTTGGCGGCCTGGGCCAGCGAAAAACCCAGGGGCTCAAGCAAGGTGATGAGGAACTCCCGATCCACCCGCTCGTTATCCACCACTAGAATGCGCCGGCGCTCGCCCCGGTAGCCGACGCGGTTGCGCGGCAGCTCGCGCACGGCCACCTCGCCGCGCACCTGGGGCAGGAACAGGCGCACCCGGAAGGTGCTGCCCGCGCCGGGCTGGCTCTTGACGGTGAGCTCGCCGCCCATCACGTCGGCGAACATCCGGCTGATGGTGAGCCCCAGCCCGGCGCCGCCCGCCCCCTGGGCCGAGGTGCCGCGGGAGAAGGGATCGAAGATGCGCTCGATCTCGGCCTGGGAGATGCCGGGGCCGGTGTCTTCCACCTCGAAGGTGGCCATCTCCATGCGGTAGGTGAGGCGCAGGCAGATCGAGCCCTTGGCGGTGAACTTCACCGCGTTGCCCAGCAGGTTGATGAGGATCTGGCGCACCCGCTTGCCGTCGGCGCGCACCACCGGCGGGATCTCGCCGATGGGCTCGAAGCGGAAGCTGAGGCCCTTGTTGCGGGCCTGCACCTCGAACATGCCGACGATCTGCTGGAGGAAATCCTTGAAATCGATCGGCTTCACATCCAGCGCCAGCCTGCCGCCCTCGATGCGGGCGATGTCCAGGGTGCCCTCGATCACCGACAGCAGGTGGTCGCCGCTGCGCCGGATGACGTTGATGGCCTGGCGCCGATGGGGCGGGATCGCGTCGTCCCCGTCGAGGATCTGGGCGTAGCCGAGGATGCTGTTGAGGGGCGTGCGCAGCTCGTGGCTGATGGCGGTGATGTAGCGGCTCTTGGCCTGGTTGGCCAGCTCCGCCGCCTGCTTGGCCCGCTGGAGCTGCTCGTCGGTGCGGCGGTGGGATTCGATCTCGCGCATCAGCAGGCTGGTCTGGCGGTTGGATTCTTCCTGCGCCACCTGCCGGCTCTTGTGGGTGAGCACCAGCCACCACACCACCAGCCCGCTCACCAGCAGCAGGCTCATGTAGGCCTTGATGAAGGCCAGGCGTAGGGCTTCGACGGCCTCGGCCCCGTCGGTGCCGAGCAGCTGGACGCCCTGCTGGTAGAGCAGCCACACCAGCACCGCCAGGGCCGGCGCCAGCACGCCCATCAGCAGCAGGTAGTGGCCGAGGCCGCTCTCCACGTAGGGCCAGGCGGCCTCGGGCAGCACCCGGCGCATCGCCCACGCCCACTGCACAGAGAGCCGCGCGTCCGGCTTGCACAGATCGTTGCAGCGGGCGTCGAGGGAGCAGCACAGGGAGCAGATCGGCCCCTGATAGGCCGGACAGCGCGCCAGGTCGTCGGCCTCGTATTCGCGCTCGCAGATCACGCAGCGCCCGTCGCCCGCAGCCGCGTGGGGCTGGCGCGCGAGGTAGTAACGCCCGCCGGTGGCCCAGGCGATCAGCGGCGAGGCCACGAAGGCGGTGACCAGCGCGATGAGCGCCGAGAACGCCTGGGGCCCCGGCCCAAAGGCGCCCGCCCAGGCCGCCACCGACAGCAGCGAGGCAATCCCCATCGCCCCCACGCCCACCGGATTCACGTCGTAGAGGTGCGCCCGCTTGAACTCGATGCCCGGCGGCGACAGGCCCAGGGGCTTGTTGATGACCAGATCGGCCACCACCGCCATCATCCAGGCGATGGCCACGTTGGCGTACAGGCCCAGCACCTTGCCGAGGGCCTGGAACACGTCCAGCTCCATCAGCATCAGCGCGATGGCGGTGTTGAACACCACCCACACCACCCGCCCCGGATGGCTGTGGGTGAGCCGCGCGAAGAAGTTCGACCACGCCAGCGAGCCGGCGTAGGCGTTGGTCACGTTGATCTTGAGCTGGGAGATCACCACGAACAGCGCCGTGGCCGCCACCGCCCAGCGCAGGTCGGGGAAGACGTATTCGTAGGCGGCGAGGTACATCTGGTTCGGGTCCACCGCCCGCTGGATGGACACCGCGTTGCTGATCGCCAGATAGGCCAGCAGCGCCCCACCGAGCATCTTGATCACCCCCAGCAGCACCCAGCCGGGGCCACCCACCAGCACCGCAGCCCACCAGCGGCGGGTGTTGGTGGCGGTCTTTTCGGGCATGAAGCGCAGGTAGTCGGCCTGCTCGCCCATCTGGGTGATGAGCGCGATGCCGACCGTGAGCGCCGCGCCGAATGCGTGCAGGTTGAAGCCCGCCCCCACGCCGTGCTCACCGCCGTAGCCGGCCAGCTCCGAGAGGATGCCGGGCCGGGCGGCAAAGACGAACACGTAGGGCACCACCAGCATCAGCACCCACAGGGGCAGCGTGATGGACTGGAGCCGGCTGATCGCCGTGACCCCGTGGGTGACCAGCGGAATCACCACCACCGCGCACAGCAGGTAGCCCCAGGCCGGCGGTATGTCGAAGGCCAGCTCCAGCGCGTAGGCCATGATCGCCGCCTCGAGGGCGAAGAAGATGAAGGTGAACGAGGCGTAGATCAGCGAGGTGAGCGTCGAGCCGATGTAGCCGAAGCCCGCACCGCGGGTGAGCAGATCCATGTCCACCCCGTAGCGGGCGGCGTAGATGCTGATGGGCAGGCCCGCCAGGAAGATGATCAGCCCGGTGGCGAGGATCGCCCACAGGGCGTTGAGGAAGCCGTAATCCACCAGCAGCGTTGCGCCCACGGCCTCCAGCACCAGAAAGGACGCCACGCCAAACGCCGTGTTGGCCACCCGCAGTTCGGACCAGCGCCGGAAGCTGCGCGGGGTGAAGCGCAGGGCGTAGTCCTCGATGGTTTCGCGGGCGACCCAGGTGTTGTAGTCGCGGCGGATCTTGACGACCCGCTGGACGGCATCCGGTTCGCTGTCCATCACTCCTTGATGCCCAGCCGTTCGAGCCGGTAGCGCAGCGAGCGGAAGGTGACACCCAGCGCCCGGGCCGCGGCGGTGCGGTTGCCGCCGGATTTTTCGAGGGCCTCCTCGATCACGTGGCGCTCCACCTGGTCGAGGTATTCCTGAAGGTCGGCGCCGCCCGGGGTGGCCGGCGTTGCCGGGCTGGCCTCGCCCATGTCGGAGGGGTCGAGGAGCAGGTCGTCGGCCTCGATGAACTCGCCGGACGACAGGGCCATCGCCCGCTCGAGGATGTTCTCCAGCTCGCGTACGTTGCCCGGGAAGGCATAGGCCTTGAGCGCCCGCAGCGCCCCCTCACTGAGACGCACCGGCGGCAGGCCGGACGATTCGGACAGCCGGGCGAGGAGGATTTCGGCGAGCTGGGGGATGTCCTCGGCGCGCTCGCGCAGCGGCGGCATGCGCAGCTCGATGACGTTGAGGCGGTAGAACAGATCCTGCCGGAAGCGGGTCGCCTCGACCATCGCCTTGAGGTTTTGATGGGTGGCGCTGAGGATGCGCACGTCAACCTGGGTTTCGGTGGTGTCACCCAGGCGGCGGAACTTCTTCTCCTGGATCGCCCGCAGCAGCTTGACCTGCATCGGCAGCGGCAGATCGCCCACCTCGTCGAGGAACAGGGTGCCGCCGTGGGCCGCCTGGAAGAAGCCTTCCCGGTCGGCGTCGGCGCCGGTGAAGGCGCCCTTCCTGGCCCCGAAGAACTCGCTCTCCATCAGGTTCTCGGGGATCGCCCCGCAGTTGACCGCCACGAAGGGCGCGGCGGCGCGGGGGCCGAGGTCGTGGATCATCCGCGCGGCACGCTCCTTGCCGCTGCCGGATTCGCCCGAGATGAACACCGGCGCCTGGCTGCGGGCGAGCTTCTCGATCAGCGAACGCACCTGGACCATCGCCGGCGACTCGCCGGTGAGGCTGGAGGTGTCCTTCTTGCTGTCGTCGTCATCCTTGGCCGTCACCGAGAACACCGACTTGACCAGCGCCCGCAGCTGGTCGATGGAGACCGGCTTGGAGAGATAGTCGAAGGCCCCGGCCTTCAGCGCCGTGACGGCGTTGTCCATGCTGCCGAAGGCGGTGATCACCGCCACCGGCAGGTCGCGGCAGGTCTCGGAGATGTAGCGCACCAGCTCGAGCCCGTCGCCATCGGGCAGGCGCATGTCGGTGAGGCACAGGCGGTAGCGCTTCTGGCCGAGCAGCGCCCGGGCCTCGGCCAGGGTGGCGGCGCCATCGCTGGAAAGGCCGAGGCGCAGCAGGCTCAGTTCGAGCAGCTCGCGGATGTCGTCCTCGTCATCGACGATGAGCACGTCCGGGCCGCTGGAGCGGGCCCGTCTTTCGATCTGGGTCATGGTTTCACGCGTCCGATGATCCGGAAATGGGCTCCCGGCAGGGCTGCAGTGGTGCCGGCTTCGGCCGGCGGCGTCACGCACAGTTCGAGCACCGCGCCGTTGGCTTCGGCGAGTTCCCGCGAGATGTAGAGCCCGAGGCCGGTGCCTTTCGAGTGGGTGGTGAAGAAGGGTTCAAAAACCTGCGCCCGCAGCGCCTCGGCAATCCCCGGGCCGTCATCGGACACATCCAGCGCTACGCGTCCATCATCTCGCAGCGCAGCATCGATTTTTACCGCAGCAGGCGCGCCGCTGCAATGACGTCGTGCATTGCCGACGAGATTCCACAGAATCTGGCGCAGATGGGCCCGGTCCATGGCCATCTCGAGCCCCGGCGGCACGCGATTCACCACCACCCCGCGGGCGCCGCTCTCGGCCACGTCGAACTCTTCGAGGAACTCATCGACGAACTCGGCCAGCGGCAGCGCCTCGGGCAGCGCCTCGTCGCGCCGGCCGAGGGCCAGCACGTCGGCCACCAGCCGGTCGATGCGCTGGGCGTTGTTGCCGATGATGCGGATCAAGCGGGCCTGCATGTCGCCACGTTTTTCCTCGCGCAGCAGCTCAGCCGCCTGATAGACGGACGCCAGCGGGTTGCGGATCTCGTGGGCGATGCTGGCGGTGAGCCGCCCCAGCGCCGCCAGCTTGACCTGCTGGATCTGGCGATGGATGCGGTCGAAGTCTTCCAGGTAGACCAGCGTCTCGTTGGCTTCGCCGGCGGGCAGGAAGCGCGCCAGCAGCATCTTGCCGCTGCCGTCGGCACGCAGGCTGTGGGCCGAATCGCCGTGCTCGGCCCGGCGCCGGAGTTCGCGCTCCAGGGCCGGCGCGTGTTCACCAAGGGTTGCGCCCTCGCGCAGCTCGGCCCCCAGCAGCGCCACCGCCTGGGGGTTGAACTGGCGCACCACGCCACCCTCGCCCACCACCAGCACGCCGTCCTGCATGTCCTGGATGATCTGGCGATTGAGGCGCAGCTGGCTGGCCAGATCCACGCCCCGCTGGCGGGCCAGGTTCTCGTTGGCGATGGCCCGCAGCGCCAGCAGGCGCGCCACCTGGGCGATGGCGAAGAAGCCGATGCAGGTGATGCCGACGGTGAAAAAGTCCACCGTCTCGCGCCCCGACAGCAGCCGGAACATGTTCTCCAGCAGCACCGCCACGGTGGCGTAGGCCGCGTAGAACAGCACCATCCGCCCCTGCCCCACCAGCCCGGCACCAGCCAGGGCGATGAGGATCAGGATCGGGATGCCGCTGCGGTAGCCGCCGCTCGCCCACATGATGAGGGTGAGCGAGGTGACATCCACCAGCACCTGGATGGTGACGAGCCGGTTGTGCCCGAGGAGCCGGGCCGCATCCGGAAAACCCAGGCTCAGCACCGCCGCCACATAGGCAAAGGAGACGCCGAAGAAGATGGTGGGCGAATCGCTACCGAGATTCAGCGACGGCCCCGCCACCAGGAACAGCCCGGCGAGGGTCAGGCGAAACAGGTTGAGATAGCGCAGCGGCTCGGCGCGGCTGAAATCGTCGGCCAGGCCGACATCCCGCTGGGGCAGCTCGCGCTTCACGGGCGCGGCTTAGCTGCGCGGGCCGAGCCGGCGATGCTCCTCGGAGCAGTAAAAACCGCCCCCACCGCGCACGCCCTCGCTTTCGGGCACATGCAGGCCGCAGTGGGCGCAGGCTACCATCTGTTCGATCTCGGCCACCGGAGCGCCGCGCTGGGGCGCCGGCTCGTCATCCTGCCGCGGAGCCTGGGGGCCGGGCGCACCCGGCCGACGCAGGGCACGCCGCACGTAGTAAAGGCCGATCAGGAACAGGATGAACAGGAGGATATTGCGCACGTCGAGGGCTCCAGCGGTAAGCCACCGAGTTTAGCAGAAGCGCCGGAGCCGCTCGAAAGCCGCCTCCAGCGTCTCGTCGCGCTTGGCAAAGCAGAAGCGGATCACCCGCTCGTCGCGCCCGTCGCCGAAGAAGGCCGACAGGGGGATCGCCGCCACGCCCACCTCGCGGGTCAGCCACTGGACGAAGTCGGTGTCGTGCGCGTCCGAGATCGCCCCGTAGCGGACGGTCTGGAAATACGTGCCGGTGCACGGCAGCAGCTCGAAGCCCGTACCGGTCAGCCCGGCCCGGAAGAAATCCCGCTTGGCCTGGTAGAAAGCCGCCAGCCCCAGGTGACGCGAGGCATCCATCATGTAATCGGCCAGCGCCAGCTGCACCGGGGTGTTCACGGTGAACACGTTGAACTGATGCACCTTGCGGAACTCGGCCATCAGCGCCTGCGGGGCCAGCACGTAACCCACCTTCCAGCCAGTCACGTGGTAGGTCTTGCCGAAGCTCGACACGATCACGCTGCGCTCGGCGAGATCCGGGTAGAGCGCCGCGCTCTCGTGGCGCCGGCCGTCGAAGACGATGTGCTCGTACACCTCGTCGGCCACCACGATGATGCCGGTGCCGCGCACCAGGTCGCACAGCGCCCGCATGTCGTCGGGCGACCACACCGTGCCGCTCGGGTTGTGGGGCGTGTTGATCATGATCATCCGGGTCTTCGGCGACACCAGCGCCCGCACCGCGGCCCAGTCGGGGCGGTAATCCGGTGCCGACAGCCGGGCGCGCTTCACCACGCCGCCCGCCAGCTCGATGGATGGCACGTAGGAGTCATACACCGGCTCGAAGACGATCACCTCGTCGCCCGGATGCACCAGCGCCGCCACGGCGGTGAACAGCGCCTGGGTCGCCCCGGCGGTCACGGTGATCTCGGTTTCCGGGTCGTAGCTCGCACCGTAGAGCGCGGCGACCTTGGCGGCGATGGCCTCGCGCAGCGCCGGCACGCCAGCCATCGGCGCGTACTGGTTGTGGCCGGCGCGCATCCAGTGGGAAACGCGCTCGAAGAGCAGGTCTTCCGCGCTGAAATCCGGAAACCCCTGCGACAGGTTGATCGCCCCGCACTCCTGGGCCAGGCGCGACATCACGGTGAAGATCGTGGTGCCCACCGCGGGCAGACGGGAAACCACAGGGGCGGGAAAACGGGGCATGACGATCACTCCGGGGTGGATCAACGCAAAAAGGCGGGCCGATTCTGGCAGATGACGCCCCCGCCGGCCAGCCACCCGGCGCGCCGGCCCCGATACAATCGCGCCTTCGCCCATCCTCCTGAAACCCCCCACCGTGTCCGACGCCTGCCCCACCATCGCCCGCGACGGCGATGAGGTCGTGATCCTCGACCAGACCTGCCTGCCCTGGACTGAACGCTTCGTCCGCCTCGACACGCTCACCGACGCCGCCGTCGCCATCCGCGACATGCAGGTGCGTGGCGCGCCGCTGATCGGTGCCACCGCCGCCTTCGGGCTGGCCCTGGCCCTGAAGGCCGAGGCCTCCGACGCCGCCCTCGCCCACGCCGACGCCGTGCTGCGCGCCACCCGCCCCACCGCGGTCAACCTCCACTGGGCCCTCGACCGCATGCAGGACGCCCTCGCCCCGCTACCCGCCTTGGAGCGCCCCGCCGCCGCCTGGGCCGCCGCCGAAGCCATCCGCGCCAGTGACGCCGCCGCCAACGCTGCCATCGGCGAGCACGGCAAGGCGATCCTCGAAGCACTGGCCGCGGCCAAAGGCCGGCCGCTCCAGCTGATGACCCACTGCAACGCCGGCTGGCTCGCCACCTGTGGCCACGGCACCGCGCTGGCGCCCATCTACGCCGCCCACGCGGCGGGCATTCCGCTGCACGTTTATGTAAGCGAAACCCGCCCGCGCAACCAGGGCCTCCTCACCGCCTGGGAGCTCGCCCGCGCCGGCGTGCCCCACACCCTGGTCGCCGACAACGCCGCCGGCTGGCTGCTGGCCGAAGGCCGGGTCGATCTGGTCATCACCGGCGCCGACCGCATCGCCGCCAACGGCGACAGCGCCAACAAGGTAGGCACCTACCTCAAGGCCCTGGCCGCCCACGCCCACGGCGTGCCTTTCTACATCGCCGCGCCCCGCTCGACCATCGACTTCGCCTGCCCGAACGGCCGGACGATCCCCATCGAGGAGCGCAGCGCCGACGAGGTGCGCCTCATCCACGGGCTGGACGAACACGGCGCCGCAGCCCGCCTGCGCATCGCCGGCGACACCACCGCGGCCTGCAATCCGGCCTTCGACGTCACGCCTGCCGGGCTTCTGGCTGGCATAATCTGCGAGTTCGGCGTGTTTGCCGCCGACGCCCTCGCCGCCATCGAGCACCGTTGATCCCGGACTGGAGCAAGTGATCATGAACGAGAACGTATTGCGGGCCGGCCTCCTCGACACGGCCCGGGAAATGGCCCACTGCGGACTCAACGCCGGCACCGCCGGCAATGCCAGCGTGCGCTGCACCCGGGGCTTCCTGATCACGCCCACCGGCCGCCCCTACGACGAGCTCAGCCCCGACGACATGGCCCTGATGGGGATGGACGGCAGCTGGCACGGGCCCTTCGCCCCGTCGTCCGAGTGGCGCATCCACCGGGACATCCTCGCCGCGCGGCCCGACGTGGGCGCCGTGCTCCACGCCCACTCGCCTTTCGCCACCGCGCTGGCCTGTCACCGACGCGCCATTCCGGCCTTCCATTACATGATCGCCCGCTTCGGCGGCACCGACGTGCGCTGCGCGCCCTACGCCACCTTCGGCACCCAGGCGCTCTCCGACGGGGCCATCGCCGCCCTCGAAGGCCGCCGAGCCTGTCTGCTCGCCAACCACGGCATGCTGGTGCTGGGCGGCGACCTGCGCGGCACCCTGGCGCTGGCCGTCGAGTTCGAGACCCTCTGCGAGCAATACTGGCGCGCCTGTCAGCTGGGCGAGCCGCACATCCTCTCCAGCGCCGAGATGGACGAAGTCCTCGCCCTGTTCAAGACCTACGGCCAGCCCCGCCCGACCACCCCGACCCCGCTGGCGGCCGAACCCGGCCCGGCCTGAACGCCCCGCTCCGATGTCCAGCCCCGCCGCCAACAGCCCGCCCCCCCGACGCCCGCCCGCGCGTCTGGTGCGCAGCCTGCTGTGGCGGATGCTGCTGATCTTTGTGGCGAGCATCGTGGTGTTCGGCGCCGCCATCCAGTTCCTGATCTTCGCCCCGGCCACCCAGTCCCTCGCCCGCACCCGGCTCGATCTGGCCGTCACCCAGGTCCAGTCCGAAGCCGAACGCAACTTCCGCCGCATCGAGACCCAGCTCCACACCGCCCGCAGCTGGGGCCAGAGCCACCGCCTGCGCCTCGACGACGTGCCGGGTTTCAACGCAATGCTGACCCCGCTCCTCACCGGCGACAGCCAGATCTCGTCGATCCATCTGGCGGACACCGACGGCCGTGAAGTGCTGGTGCTGCGCGACCCCAACGGCTGGTTCAACCGCATCACCGACCCGCAGATCGTCGGGAAGGGCAGCCGCTGGCAGTACTGGTCGAAGAGCGGCAAGCTGATCTCCGACACCTGGAAGGAGCCCCGCTACGACCCCCGCTCCCGCCCCTGGTTCGAGGCCGCGCTGGCCCTGCCCGCCGACGACGGCGCGGTGGGCTGGACGGCGCCCTACCGCTTCTTCACCACCGGCGACGCCGGCATCACCGCCTTCACCCGCTGGACCGCCGACGACGGCAAGCGCTACATCATCGCCTTCGACCTGCAGCTGGCCGAGCTCTCCCGCCTCACTGTCGATTCGCCGGTGGGCGAACGGGGCGGCAGCGCCGTACTGTCCGACAAGGGCGAGGTCATCGGCCTGCCCCGTTACCCCCGCTTCGCCAACCTGTCCGACCGCCGCGACGCTGCCCTGCGGCCCGCCGCCGAGCTGAACGTCGATTTCCTCACCCGCGGCTACGCCCAGTGGCTGGTGGATGGCCGCCCGTCCGGCGAAATGCTCGGTTTCGAGAACGAAGGCGAAGCCTGGCTGGCCCAGTTCGTACCCATCAGCCTCGGCCAGCAACGCTGGTGGATCGGCGGCTTCGCCCGCGAGCGCGACTTCATCCCCACCCGCCTGCAGGACATGGCCCCGACGCTCGTCGGCCTGATCCTCCTCAGCGTCGCCATCACCGCCGGCATCGCCCGCCGGCTCGGCCGCCGCATCGAAACCAGCCTGTCGGCCCTGATCGACCAGAGCGAACGCATCGGCCGGCTCGATCTCACCCCGCCCGAACCCTTCGTCACCGACTGGCAGGAGATCGCCGACCTGGCCGATTCCCACGAGCGCATGCGGGCCCACCTGAGCGCCGCCGCCAGCGCCCTGGAGCGCAGCCGCGCCGAGCTCGAAGAAAAGGTCTCCGAACGCACCAGCCAGCTCGCCGAAAAATCCACTGCCCTGGCCGACCAGCTGCTGTTCATCCAGGTGCTCCTCGACACGCTGCCCAACCCGGTCTTCTACAAAGGGCCGGATGCCCGCTACCTGGGCTGCAATCAGGCCTACGAGAAAGCCTTCGGCACCACCCGCGCCTTCCTCGTCGGCAAGACCGTGCTGGAGCTGCCCTTCCTGCCGCCCGAGCTGCGCGCCGCCCACCACGACAACGACCTGCAGACCATCGCCACCGCCGGCACCCTCCACAAGGAAGTGCGCCTGCCCTTTGCCGACGGCGCCACACACGACAACCTGTACTGGGTCAGCAGCTTCCGCCTGGCCAATGGCGAACTCGGCGGCCTGCTTGGCGTGCTGGTGGATATCAGCGCCCAGAAAGAGGCCGAGCGCGAGGCCCGCCGCGCCGACGAATGGAGCCGGCGCATCCTCGAATCGAGCCCCATCGCGGTCATCATCAATCGCCCCGGCGGCAACCCGCTGTTCGTCAACAGCCGCGCCGCCGAAGTGGCCCGCACCAGCCGGGAAGACTTCATGCAGCGGCCCGTGGTCAGCTGGTTCCGCAACCAGGCGGTGGCCGACGCGGTGCTCCTGCAGCTACGCGACGGTCACCCGGTGCGCGACCAGGAGATCGAGTTCCGCGCCGCCGACGGCACGCCCCTGTGGGTGCTGGTCACCATCGAGATGATCGAATTCCGCGGCGGCCCGGCCCTCATCAGCTGGTGCTACGACATCACCCGCCGCAAGGCCGCCGAGCGCGATCTGCGCACCCTGTCGCTGGCGGTCGAACAAAGCGCCACGATGCTGGCCATCACCGACCCGTCGGGCATCATCCAGTACGCCAACCCCCACCTGTGCCGCGAAACCGGCTATGCCGCCCCCGAGCTCACCGGCACCGTACCCGACCTGCTGGACCCCAGCGGCCAGTTCCTCGACTTCCACGCCGAACAGTGGCGCGCCCTCAAGGCCGGCAGCGTGTGGCGGCGGGAGTGCCAGCTGCGGCGCAAGAACGGCGACGCCCTGTGGGTCGGCATCTCGGTCAGCGGGCTCACCGAGACGGCCGACGCCCGCGGCGAGATCACCCACTGCGTGTGGGTGCTCGAAGACCTGGCGGTCCATCGCCAGGCCCTCTCTACCCTGCGCGAAGCCAAGCGCCTGGCCGAGGAGGCCGCCGAATCCAAGGCGCGCTTCCTGGCCAACATGAGCCACGAGATCCGCACCCCGCTCAACGCCATCATCGGCCTGGCCAACCTGTGCCAGGGCACCGGCCTCGACCCGCGCCAGCGCGACTACCTCGACAAGATCCAGGCCTCCGGCACCACCCTGCTGGGCGTGGTGAACGACATCCTCGACTTCTCCAAGATCGAAGCCGGCAAGCTCAACCTCGAGCACACCCCCTTCACCCTCGACCAGGTGCTCGACCACGTCATCACCTTCGTCGCCCAGAAGGCCCAGGAGAAGGGGCTCGAGCTCATCCTCGAAGTCGCCCCCGAGGTGCCCCAGCAGCTGGTGGGTGACCCCCTGCGGCTGGGCCAGGTGCTCACCAACCTCCTCGGCAACGCCGCCAAGTTCACCGACACCGGCGACATCCGCCTGCGGGTCGGCCTCGTGGAGCGCAACAGCCACCGGGCCACCCTCGCGTTCGAGGTGCGCGACACCGGCATCGGGATGACCCCGTCCCAGCTCGAAAGCCTGTTCGAAGCCTTCGCCCAGGCCGACACCTCCATGTCGCGGCGCTTTGGCGGCACCGGCCTCGGCCTGTCCATCGCCCGCCACCTGGTCGAGCTGATGGGCGGCGGCACGATCGACGTGGACAGCACCCTGGGCAAGGGCCAGGGCTGCCGCAGCTACCCTAATAGCATTGCCCGAGCCCAAATAACGTTCACGGTCAGCCACTTGCCGGCCCACTGTTCACAGCCCCCGCTTTTGTGTAGTTTTCTGCGTTTTTGGGCGAACGATGGAAGCGGGCAAGTTGATGGACATGGTCGAGGTT